>DYMR01000004.1:0-11341 GCA_020721485.1 Halothiobacillus neapolitanus
CGATTGGCAGCGCGATAAACAGCGGATTTTACGGACTTCGAGCTGATCGGGTGTTGACTGGGCATCGGTTGCGCTGCGCTACCGTCAGATATGGGGTCGGTTCGCTCACGAATTCTTACGACACGCCTTTCGGCACGGGGCGCAGGATGTGAATCAGTAGTGGCTGGCTTGTCAGACCCAAGCGGCAATCGGTAGTATGGCGGGGTTTATCCTGCGTTTCGATCGGGCAGCTTTGGTCTGGATGTCTGCGTTGCGCACTAAATAAATATCAATATTGAAATATCGAACTTGCAGGTACGGAGTGCTCTAGCCTCATGGCAATTCCACAAATGACGGGCAGTATGGTGGCGCTGATTACGCCGATGAAGGCGGACGGTGCCGTAGATTTTCCGGCATTGTTGGGTTTGATTGATTTTCATCTGGCCGCCGGTACGGATGCCATTGTTGCGGTGGGCACGACCGGCGAATCGGCCACCTTGACGGTGGACGAACACATCGCAGTGATCGAAGCCACTGTGCGTGCGGTGGCCGGGCGTGTGCCGGTGATTGCCGGTACCGGGGCAAACAACACCCGCGAGGCCATTGAGCTGGCGCAGGCGGCGCAATCGGTCGGCGCGGACGCCCACCTTTCCGTCACGCCGTATTACAACCGCCCGACGCAGGCTGGGCTGATCGCACATTTTTCCGCAATTGCTGAAGCCGTTGATTTGCCGATGATTTTATACAATGTGCCAGGGCGCACCGGGGTGGATATGCAGGCGGCGACCACGCTGTCGTTAGCCGCTCACCCACGCATCATCGGCACAAAAGAGGCCAGCGGATCACTGGAGCGCATGCAGGCGTTGATCGCCGGTGCCCCGAGCGGTTTCGCGGTGTACAGCGGCGACGACAACCTGACCTGCGCCGCGATGTTGGCTGGGGCTGCCGGTACGATCTCCGTGACCGCCAATGTCGCCCCGGCCTTGATGCACGCCATGACGACGGCGGCGTTGCACGGCGATGCCGCCACGGCCGAGGCGCTGGATGCGCAACTTGCCGGATTGCACCGCGAGTTGTTTTGCCAGCCCAATCCCATCCCCGCCAAGTGGGCGATGGCGGCATTGGGCTTGGCGGAGCCGGGGATTCGTTTGCCGTTATTGCCCCTGGAAGCACCCTTTGAGACGCAAGTTCGAGCCGCTATGCGGCAAGCGGGCGTGCTCGCGGGTTCGGCATAATCCCCGCGCTGGCGTCTGCGTGTTAGATTCGTTAACCTCCTGCCACTTTATTTCATCTGGAACCCCCTCCATGAATTCGACTGTCCATGCCGCGCCGCGCTTCAAATTGACCGTGTTGGCCGGGCTTGTGCTCAGTGCCGGGGCTTTGTCCGGCTGCTCATCGATTCCTTTTTTCGGGAGCAATAAACCCGCACCGCAGGCCGCGCTGTTGGATGTGCCGCCGGCCTTCACTCCGCCCAGTCCCAGTGCGGAAATGGCCTTGCCAGAAATTGCCTCTGCCAAGGCATTGGCCGCCGAAAGCCGTGCCAAAGGCAGCGGCGTTTTGGTGGGCAGCCAAGGCGTGCAAGTCATGGGCGGGCCGGATTCGCGCTACCTCGCCGTGGCGGCGGCGCCTGATGCGGTCTGGCCAAAATTGCAAGATTTTCTGCAAGATGAAGGCTATGTCGTCAAAAAAATTGACCCGGCAGCCGGCTACATGGAAACCGATTGGACGGGCACACAAAATTCCGCCAATACCGGCTTTAACTTGATGAGTTTTTTGAATATCGCCAAGGACACCTTCTTCAAGCCCGATCACATCGAAAAACTGCGCTTGCGGATCGAAAAAGGGGAAACACCGGGTCAAACCTTCGTGTTCGTGAGTGCGCAAAAAATGTCCCTCACCGGCGAAAAACCCTACTTCCCAGGGGATTCGGAATCCTCCTTCAAATACGCCGACACCAAACCGGATAGCACGCTGTCGGCCAATGCCATGGCGCGTTTGACGGCCTATTTGTCTGGCAAAACCGAGGCCGAATCGCGGGCGTTGATGGCGCAAAACTTCGCGCCGCGCTCGAAGATTCTGTTTAACGAAGACAAAGACCTGCGCTACCTGATTGTCAGCCAGCCCTATCCGCAGGTTTGGAACCGTTTAGGCTTGGCGCTGGATCGACTCGGCTTTGATCCGGTGACGAGCAACATCAAAGATGGCCGCATCACCGTCACGCACAACCACCCGCAATCGCTGTATCAAGGCATGAATCTGCGCGGAAAAACCGTGGATGCCAACGCCAAAATCAAACTCGAACTGCGCGCTTTGCCGCAGCAAGATGGCACCGTGCGGATCGATGTGGACAGCCTGACCGTCACCGGCGGCACCCTGCCCGATCCGCGCTTCGCCGTGCTGAGCCAAATCAATGGGCAGCTTGAATAAAGAGAGCCGTCCGCGCCGGATGGATTGAGCATAAAACCCCGGCCAGTCCGGGGTTTTTTTGGGCACTGCTTCTGCCGGGGCGACCGGGCGATTGGCAGGGGCTTGGGGTATACTGCGCCGAATTTTTCATTGAAGACAGAAGTGTGATGAGCAAGCAATCTGGCATTAACAAAGTCGTTCTCGCCTATTCCGGCGGTTTGGATACCTCGGTGATCCTCAAGTGGTTGCAAGAGGTTTATGACTGCGAGGTGGTGACTTTCACCGCCGATCTGGGGCAGGGCGATGAGCTGGAACCCGCGCGTCTCAAGGCGCAAAAAATGGGCGTGAGCCAGATTTTTATCGAAGATCTGCGTGAAGAGTTCATCAAAGATTTTGTGTTCCCGATGTTCCGCGCCAATGCCATTTACGAAGGCGAGTACCTGTTGGGGACTTCCATCGCGCGGCCATTGATTGCCAAGCGTTTGGTGGAAATTACCAACGCGACGGAAGCGGATGCGATTTCGCACGGTGCGACCGGCAAGGGCAACGATCAGGTGCGTTTCGAGTTGGGCGCGTATGCGCTCAAGCCCGGCATCAAGGTGATTGCGCCGTGGCGCGAGTGGGATCTCACCTCGCGCGAGAAGCTGATGGCTTATGCCAAACAGCATGATATTCCGGTGGATTTTGCGGCGGCGGGTAAAAAATCGCCGTATTCGATGGATGCCAATTTGCTGCATATTTCGTATGAAGGCGGCAATTTGGAAGACCCGTGGTGGACGCCGGAAGAGGCGATGTGGCGTTGGTCGGTCGCGCCCGAGGCGGCACCGCAGGAAGGGGTGGAGATTTCTTTGCGCTTTGTGCAGGGCGATCCGGTGGCGATTGACGGCGAATTGCTGTCGCCGGCGACGCTGTGGGCGAAGTTGAATGCCTTGGGCGGCGCGCATGGCGTGGGTCGGCTCGATCTGGTGGAAAACCGCTATGTCGGGATGAAATCGCGCGGCTGCTACGAAACGCCGGGTGGCACGATTGTGCTCAAGGCGCACCGTGCCTTGGAATCCATTACGCTGGATCGCGGTGTGGCGCATCTGAAAGACGAACTCATGCCTCGGTATGCCGAAATGATTTACAACGGCTATTGGTGGTCGCCGGAGCGCAAAATGCTGCAAGCCGCCATCGACGCATCCCAAGCCTATGTGAATGGCGAGGTGCGGTTGCGCTTGTACAAAGGCACCGTGCAGGTCTTGGGTCGTCGTTCGGACGACTCTCTGTTCGATCCGACCATTGCGACCTTCGAAGACGATGCCGGCGCGTACGATCAACGCGATGCGGCAGGTTTCATCAAACTCAATGCCTTGCGTTTGCGCATTGCCGCCAAGGCCGGTCGCACGCTCTAAGGCGCTAACGCATCCCGGGACGGGGTGCGGCATGAGCGAGAGGGACAGTCCGGTGCAGAATTTCCGTTACGCCGCGAGTTTGGGTTGGTTGGGCGCACGCCTTGCCGTGCTGTGGCCGCGCGCGCGGCGGTCGGGGGTGTGGCTGATCCTCGTCTATGCCGTGACTTACGGCCTAGCAGGCTTGCCCACGGCGCAGGCATCGGTCGATTCGCCCGAGCGCATCACCATCGGGGTGCTGGCCTATTTGGGTAAGCCACAAACCGTGGCGCGTTGGCAAGCCACGGCCGATTATCTGACCCAACATAATCCGGGGTATCGCTTCGTCATCGAGCCGTTGTTTCTGAATGAAATGGCGGCGGCGGTGCGGGATCATCGCTTGGATTTTGTGCTGACCCAGCCGCTGCAATTTGTCGAACTGGCCGATGAGGCGGGGATTTGGCCGCTGGCCACTTTGGATGTGGCGCAAGGCGGGCAGAAGCTCGATCGCTTTGGTTCGGCGATTATCGTGCGGGCAGATCGCAGCGATGTGCAGCATGTGGACGATTTGCGCGGGAAAATCGTCGCCGGCGCGTCGCCGGATGCGCTGGGCGCGTGGTTATTGGGCTTGGAAGCGTTCAAGCGCGCGGGTTTGTCACCCAAAACCGATATTCAGCCGTTGTATACCGGGTTGCCGATGCTGCGCATCGTGCAGGCGGTGATGGATGGTCGCGCCGATGCGGGTGTGGTGCGCTCGGGTTTTGTCGAACATTTGGTGGCGACCGGTGCGTTGTCACCCGATCAAATTCGGGTCATCGGCCTGAAACACTACACGGATTTTCCGTATGCGGTGTCCACCGAGCTGGTGCCGGAGTGGCCATTTTCCGCCACCATGCGGGTGGATCGCTCGCTGGCGCGCAAAGTGGGTCGGCAGTTGTTGAGCATGCCCGCGACCGCGCCGGCGGCAGAAGTGGCGGGGGTCGCTTCCTGGTCGCTGCCGCTCGATTATGCGGGCGTGCAAGAAATTCGCAGCCAATGGCTGCCTTCAAAAATCACCTTGGTGGCGGTGTTATCCGCCTACGGCGCGTGGTTGCTCCTGCCGATCGCGTTGATTGTGTTGCTGTTTTATCGGCAGGGGCGGCGGGTGCAATACCAGTTGGCGGCGCAAGAAGCCCAATTGCGCACCACGCTGAACGCGCTGCACGATGCGGTTGTCGTGTTGTCGATTTCCGGGCGGGTTTTGTTTGCGAATGCGCCCACCCAAGCCTTATTGCGCCATGCCGTGCCGTCTTTGGAGGCGCTGAATGGTCGGCACTTCACGCTGCTGTTTGATTTGCGTTGGCCGACGACCTTGGCCGGGCTGGATTTACGGCAAGCGGTGGCCTTGCTCGATACCCGCTCGGAATTCAATTACGAGCTGCAACTGCATGCCGGGCACCAAATTCGGGACATTGATTTGAATCTGCGCCGCGTCGGCAGCGTGGATGCCCCCGATGCCCGCATCATCCTGACCTTGAGCGACCGCACCGAATTCCGCCAATCACAATTTTTGTTGGAACACCGGGCGCGGCATGATCGGCTGACCGGCTTGATTAATCACGAGGCGTTCGCCGAATTTCTCGACAGCCAATGTCACTCGTTGAGTGAACGCGCTTGCGAAGGGCTGCTGTTGTGGCTGGATTTGGATGATTTTCGCGTCATCAACGAAACCATTTCTCGCGCCGGTGGGGATGAAATTCTGGTGCGGCTGGCCAACCAACTGGCGCTTTGGGCGCCGCAATCGGGTTTGGTGGCGCGGCTGGGCGTGGATGAATTTGGGATTTGGTTGCCGGATGTGCGCAGCCAAAACGCCCGCCAATGGCCGCAGGAACTGATCGAACAACTGCGCGCCGCGCGGTTTGAAGTGGCGGGTCATAGCCTGCGGCTGACCGCGAGCATGGGCGTGTGTGCGGTGGATTATCGTTTGGGCGCGGATTTACTGCACGATGCCGAAGCCGCCTGCCGGCGGGCGCGGAACGAGGGCGGCAATCGCTTGGTTTGGTATTCCCGCGACGATCAGGAAATCGCCGCCCAGCGTCATCAACTGGCCACCTTGCAGCACCTCAAGCGCTCGCTTGATGAAGAAGGGCTGTTGCAGGCGGTGCAGGCGATTGTCGCCTTGCCGTTGGCCACCGAGCCCACGCCGCCTCGGCATTTTGAAGTGCTGTTGCGCTTGAAGGGGTCCGATGGTCGGGCGCAATCGCCCGCGCAGTTCATCGAGGCGGCGGAACGCTATCGGTTTATGCCGGAAATTGATCGCTGGGTGCTGGCGGAAACCTTCCGGCGGCTGGCCGCTTGGGGCGAGGCGGCGCCGATGTTGGCCATCAATTTGTCGGGTGCGACGGTGCAGGATCCGGAAATTTATCCGTACATTCGCCAATTACTGCGCCAGCACGATTTCGACCCTCGGCAATTGTGTTTCGAAATTACCGAAACTTCGGCCATTACTAATGTTGAGCTGGCGTTGTCCCTAATGAGCCTGTTGCGCGGGCTGGGCTGCAAAGTGTCCCTGGATGATTTTGGTGCCGGCCTGCTGTCGTTTGAATTCATGCGTCGGCTCAAGCCGGATTTCGTCAAAATTGATGGCAAGCTCGTGCGCGATGTCGAAACCGACCCGGTGGCGGCGGTGATTGTGCGTGCCATCGTCGAGGTGGCCCACGAAATGGGGGCGAAAACGGTCGGGGAATGGGTGGAAACCGCCAGCCTCGTCGCGCGGCTAGAGCAGTTGAAGGTCGATTACATTCAAGGGTATTACACCCATGCCCCCGCCCCGTTGACCGACGAGATTCCGCGCGTGCTCACCGCCGGTTGAGTCGCGTCGGGCCATGCCGTTATTGCCCAACCCACAGCACATCGCCGACTTGCACCGTGCCCCCGCTGGCGTGCAGTTGCGCGGTGTTGCGTTGCAGTTGGCGAATGCTGGCGTTTGCCACGCGGTGAAAGGTGAAGCGCTCCGGCAACATCGCTTGACCCAGGCCATTGAGTGGATCGCTGCGGGCGAGAATCCGCGCGGTGTCACTAAAGCGCAGGCCGTCTTCGCTGCCGCGATTGATGGTGAGGGTGTCGCCGTCCACCGCGACCACGCTGCCAATCAACGGGGTGCAGCGCAGGGTATCGGCGATTTTGCTCGCCGTTTGCTCTGCCAACGAGTCTAACGCTTGCCCATACGGGCTTTGCCAGAATGCGGCGCCGCGCGCATCGATCGGCGGGTTGAACAATTCACCGGCACTGGGGGCAGCAGACAGCTTCGCGTTCAGCACGGGTTCGGCGGTCATGCCCGCGCCGATATTCAGCGTCAGGCTGCCGCCGCGCGGATGGATGGATGGCCCCATCAGGGCGAACGCACTGGTTTGGCCGGAAACGCCGAAATCCCGCCCGCTTAAGCGAATGTAATAGGGCGCACCGCGTCGGGCGAAGGCGTCTACCGCCGGTTCTAGGCTGTGACTGGTGGTCGGGTCGGTCAGCAGGACGCGAAAACTGCCGGTCGCGCGCAGGTGTTCGGCCACCCGGTCGGCCAGCGCGGCACCTAAGTGCAGCACATCGGGCGGCGGCGCGGGCAGCGCCACGCGGGTGAGCATCACGGTTTTGATGAAGCGGGCATCGGCGCACAGCGGCGCGGGATCGGGTTCCGCGTTGGCCTCCGGCGCATCGGCCGCCCACAGCGGGGCAGTTTGACTCAGCAGGCTGAAGGCGAGCAGTGCCGAGGTGGCGGCGCGTCGGATGGTGTGTCGGATGGCGTGTCGGGCGTTCGGTAAATCAGTCGGGCGCATGAGGCATCGAGTCCGCGTTTCAATCGAGAATCGCTACTTTACGCTATGATCCGGCGTTTGAGCGCGTGCCACCGCCCGCGCGGTTTGTTGTCGTTTTGAGGTTTTCATGTCGATTCGTACCCGCTTTGCGCCTTCCCCGACTGGTTATCTGCATATCGGTGGCGCGCGTACCGCACTGTTCAGCTATCTGTTTGCCCGCCGGCAGGGCGGCGTGTTCGTGCTGCGCGTGGAAGATACTGATCGGGAACGCTCCACGCCGGAATCGGTGCAGGCCATTCTCGATGGCATGCAGTGGTTGAATTTAGAGTATGACGAAGGCCCGTTTTTCCAAACCGAACGGATGGATCGGTACCGCGCCGTGATCGACACGCTGCTCGCTACCGGCCACGCCTATCATTGCTATGCGAGCAAAGAGGATTTGGACGCGCTGCGCGCCGCGCAAGAAGCGCGCGGTGAAAAACCGGGCTATGACCGCCGCTATCGGGATTTTACCGGCACGCCCCCGGTGGGGGTTGCGCCGGTCGTGCGCTTCAGAAACCCACTCGATGGGGAGGTGGTGGTCGAGGATGGGGTGCGCGGGCGCGTAGTTTTTGCCAACCGTGAGTTGGATGATTTAATCATCGCCCGTTCCGATGGCACGCCCACCTACAATTTGACGGTGGTGGTGGATGACATCGACATGCGCATCAGCCATGTCATTCGCGGGGATGACCACCTCAACAACACGCCGCGCCAGATCAATCTGTACCACGCCTTGGGCGCCATGCCGCCGCAGTTTGCGCATTTGCCGATGATTCACGGCCCCGATGGCGCGAAACTTTCCAAGCGTCACGGCGCGGTGAGCGTGATGCAGTACCGCGAAGATGGCTACTTGCCCGATGCGCTGTTGAACTATCTGGTGCGATTGGGTTGGTCGCATGGCGATCAAGAAGTGTTCAGCCGGGCGGAGATGGTGTCGCTGTTCGATATTGACGGCATCAATCATTCGGCGGCCAGCATCAACCCGGAAAAATTGCGCTGGCTGAATCAGCAATATCTGAAAACGCAGGATCCATCGGTGACAGCGGTCGAGTTCTCCTGGCATTTGGCGCAGGCGGGATTGTCTGACGCGACGGGGCCGACGCCCGAAGCGCTGATTCGCGCCTATGCCGATCGGGTTCACACTTTGGTGGAGTTGACCGAAGCCGCGCGGCCTTATTACGCCCCCTTGACGGGCTACGATCCGCAGGCGCTCGCCAAGCAAGATGCCTCGGCGCCGGAAGTGTTGGACGCTTTGAGCCGTGCGCTGGCAGATGCCGCGCTGTGGTCGTCGGTCGAGTCGCTCGATCAGGCGGTCAAGCAGGTGGCGGAACAGTTGGGCGTTAAGCTCGGCAAAGTCGGCCCCTTGTTGCGGTTGGCCTTGCTGGGGCACAGCAACTCGCCGAGTTTGGGCGTTACCTTGTCCTTGTTTCAACCTGCCGAAGTGGCGGCTCGGCTCGCCGCACTGCGCGCGCACTGGGCGGGATAGCCGATGCCCCCACGCTTCGGCCTAGCAAATCGCGCCCTGCGGTGGGTGCTGGCGTACATCGTCGGCGCGGCATTGTGGATTGGCGTGATGCAGTGGTTGTTGCGTGGGCTCGGCGGTGCCGACTGGTCGATTTCGACCGCCGGCTTGGTGGTGGGCGGCGTGTTCGTGCTGGTCACGGCTTGGATGTTGTATCTGTTGTTGGAGCGTACGGAGCCGGACGCCGCGACGACGAATGCAGCGTCTGCCATCCCCGTGCAGTGGCCGGGGTGGCTGCTGTTGGGGCTGTTGATCGTCGGTACGCTGGGCGCGCAGCTGTTCATGGTGTGGTACGCCACGCGGGAATACCGTCCAGTCTTGCTCGATCAAGCGCAAACCGAGCTGACTTCGCAACTCCGTTTGCACAGCAAATTGCTGGATGACTGGTTTGCGCAGCACCAAAAATTGGTCGAGGGCATGGCGGCAGAAAAAGAGGCGCTGATCGGTCGGTTAAAGCAAACTGAGGCGAATCCTGCCCAATCGCATTTGCCCGAATTTGCCCGCTTGATTACCCAAGGGCAGTTTGAGGGCATTGCCGTATTCAATGCCGATCATCAGCGCAAATTGCAGTTTGGCTCCGATGCGGCGGGCAAAGGTGCGGATGATTTATACGAAAAAGCCGCCGCAACTTCGAGCGTGCAATTTGCCTGTACGATGCCGACCCACCACCTCGTCACCGAGTGTTATTGGGTGTTGCCGGTTTTTTTGAGCACGCAAGAAGTCAGCGGTGGACCGTGGTTTGTGATGTTCAACGCGGCGCTGTCCGAATCGGCGCTGATGCGTGCGGCCAGTGCCTCCGCCGCCTCCGTTCCGATTGAACGCGCGGTGCGCAGCCTGCTGCTGTTGATGCCCAGCGGGGGCACGCCCTCCCAATGGCAGGCCATGCCGTTGATTTCAGAATTCTCGCGCTTGACCAGCCCGCAGTTGGCGCAGGCGATTGCCCCGCTATCGGCGGCGGATCGAGACTGCGTGAATCAATCGGCCTTGATGACGCCGGCGGACAAGCCCTTGGACAAACCTTTGGCCAAGGCCTCGGATAGCCTCTCGGACAAACCCCCGGCCAAAGTCGCCGCCATCGCCACCGATCAGGGACAAATTCAGTGCAACGGCTTGACCGTGTTGTATGCCGCCGCGCGCGTGCCGCAAATCGACGGCCTCCTCTGGGCGGCTACCACGCAAGAAGCCGTGCTACTGCCGTTACTGCATACCCGTCGTTGGTTCGCAGGCGCGGCGCTACTCGGCATTTCCGCGTTTCTGGTGGCTCTGCTGTTCTTTTGGCGGCTGCTGAGCCGGCATCAGCAACGCCTGACCCAAGGCTTAATTCGCTCGCGGGACGACTGCGCAGCGGTTTGGGCGAACTTACCCGCCGTGGGGCTGGCGATTGTCGATGCGGCGTCTGGCCGAGTGAATTCCGTCAATCCGCGCTGGGCGCAATTGTTTCAAACCAGCCAAACCCAAGCGCAGGGCGAAGCGCTGAGCCAATTCCTGCGGCCAGCGCCCGGCTTAACCGCCCAAGAGCACACTGCACAACTGGATGCGCAATGGCTGGCCGAGCTGAGTTCGGGCTTGCGCGAAGAGGTGCAGATCGTGCGCTACATCGCCGTGGGTGCCGATCGGCGCGCGTGGATGAAATTTTCCTTGAAGGCGCAGCAAGTACCGACGGGCGATTCACCCACTTGGCTGGTGCTGGCCGAAGCGCTCGGCGATGCCGTGATTGATGCCGATGCGACACGGGCCGAGCGGGATTTCTACCGCTGGCTCGCGCAGATTCCGACCGAACGCGCGGCGGGTGTCGACACTGCCGGTGCCGAATCCTCCGAGCACTTATCCCCTCAACCGCCCGCCCAACTGCCTGTCCAACTACCTGGCCAACTACCCGATCAATCCACCCAGCCATGGGCGGGTATTGCCGAGGGGCTGATGGGTCAGACGAGTGTGGTCGCCCTGTGTTTGTACACCCATTGGCCGGCGGTGTGGGCGAGCGCGCCCGATTTGTCCGGCCCCGTGCTGGAACATCAAGAGCAGCAAGCCTATCAATGCGAGGGCTGCACCGCGCCGGTTCGTGCCATGGCGAACGAAATCGCGCGGATGGGCATTATTGAGCGGGTGCTGGTGGCGCAAACCCCGATCTTCATCGACGACGCCGTGCGCCAAGCGCAAAACGACACCGCCACCGGCGTACAGGCCGAGCTAATCGAACAGCTCCGAACCTATCCGGTGGGGGCGCTGGCCGT
>DYMR01000004.1:11441-25728 GCA_020721485.1 Halothiobacillus neapolitanus
TGGCATGATCCTGAGCAACGGCGCTCACAAAACAGGAAGTTTTGTGGGCGCTTTTTTTTGGCATTTGTGAAACGAATGGGGCACCCAAGATGACTATGAACGATGACTTGGCTACGGTACCGACGACTTCTTCTGCCGCCGAGCGCAGCGCGCCAAGCCGTCGGCATTTTCTGAAAACTGCGCTGGGGCTGGCGGTGGGCGCCGCGCTGGGGCGATCGGTTTTGGGTGAGGCATTTGCCGCCGATGCGGTCGGGCCGGCTGAAAAACCTCAACTGACCCTCGGGTTCATCAAGCTGACCGATATGGCGCCGCTCGCCATCGCCTACGAAAAGGGCTTTTTCCAAGATGAAGGCTTGTTTGTGACCTTGCAGGCGCAGGCAAATTGGAAAGTCTTGCAGGATGGGGTCATCAGCGGCGCCTTGGATGGTTCGCATATGTTGGCGGGGCAACCGCTGGCGGCATCCATTGGGTTTGGCACGAAAGCCGATTTGATTACGCCGTTTTCGATGGATTTGAATGGCAATGCCATTACGGTATCCAACAGCGTGTGGGCGCAAATGCTGCCGAAATTACCGAAAATGGCGGACGGGAAACCCGTGCATCCGATTGGTGCGCAATACCTGAAGCCGATTGTGGAAGACTACAAAAAAGAAGGAAAAGCATTCAAAATGGGGATGGTATTCCCCACCTCTACCCACAATTATTATTTGCGCTATTGGCTGGCGGCGGGTGGATTAAATCCGGGGGTATACGATCCGGCGAAGGGCGATACCAGCGGCCAAAAAGGTGCCGAAGTCTTGTTATCGGTCACGCCGCCGCCGCAAATGCCCGCCACCTTGCAAGCCGGTACGATTGACGGGTATTGCGTGGGCGAGCCGTGGAACGAGCAAGCCATTATGCGCGGCATTGGCGTGCCGGTTATTGCCGATTTGGAAATCTGGAAAAACAATCCTGAAAAAGTCTTTGGGATTCGTGCCGATTTCGCGCAGAAATACCCCAATACCACGATCCGCCTGGTGAAAGCGCTGATTCGTGCCGGACATTGGTTGGATGAAAATCATAATGCCAATCGACCGGAAGCCGTTAAAATTCTCTCGAAAGCCCAATATGTTGGTGCCGATGCGGATGTGATTGCCAAATCCATGACGGGTACTTTTGAGTTTGATAAAGGCGATGTGCGCCCGCTGCCTGACTTTAATGTATTCTTCCGCGATAACGCAACTTATCCGTATTATTCCGATGCGGTCTGGTTTTTGACGCAAATGCGCCGTTGGGGACAAATCCCCGAAGCCCAACCGGATGCGTGGTATCTCGATACGGCGAAAAAAGTGTATCGTCCCGACTTGTATCAAAAAGCAGCCTTGGCTTTGATTGCGGAAGGGAAATTCAAAACCAATCAATTCCCGGATTTCTCGACCGAAACTGGCTTCAAGCCGGTCACGGATACCTTTATCGACAAAGTGTCTTACGACGGTCATACCCCGAATGCCTACCTGGCGCAATTTGCGATTGGGATTCAGGGTAAAGGCGGTGCGGCATGAGTCCATTCTGGCAACGCTGGGCACGCCAATTGGGCTTGCCCTTGATGGGGCTCGCCGTGTTCGTGATGATCTGGGGCTTGGTGGCCGACCACATCCACACCGCGCTCGGCACCTTTCCGGGGCCGGTGGCGGTGGCAGAACAATCCGACCAGCTTTATCACGAATATGAGCGGGAACAACAACGCAAAGCGCAGTTCTATGTCATGCAGGAACAGCGCAATGCGCAAATGCTGAAAGAAAATCCAAGCTATCAAGCCGTGGTGTACCCGTACACGGGGCAGCCGACTTTCGTGAGTCAGGTTGGCACCAGCTTGGTGACGGTGCTTTCGGGATTTATTTTGGCTTCATTAATCGCCATTCCCTTAGGGATTGCGATTGGCTTGTCGTCGAATTTGCATGCGGCGGTGAATCCCATCATTCAGATTTTGCGGCCGGTTTCGCCTTTGGCTTGGTTGCCCTTGGTGACGATTGTGGTGAGTGCGGTGTATGTATCCAGTGATCCGTTATTTTCTAAATCGTATTTGGTTTCGATGATTACGGTATTGCTGTGCTGTTTGTGGCCCACCATTATTAATACCGCTGTCGGCGTGGCCGCCATTTCTCAGGATTTGTTGAATGTGTCTAAGGTTTTGCGGCTGTCTTGGTGGACGCATGTGCGCAAAATCGTGATTCCTTCGGCATTACCCTTGATGTTTACCGGTTTGCGTTTGTCTTTGAGCATCGCGTGGATGGTGTTGATTGCGGCGGAAATGCTGGCACAAAATCCGGGTTTGGGTAAATTCGTTTGGGATGAGTTTCAAAATGGTTCCTCCGATTCCCTCAGCCGCATTATGGTGGCCGTGATTGTGATTGGTTTAATCGGTTTCTTGCTGGATCGCAGCATGTTGATGTTGCAGCGCTGGATTTCCTGGGATAAGAAAACCGCTCTGCGGTAAGAACGAGCCATTTAGAGTTGAGAACAGCGATGAATCCGAAATATCTACAAATCAGTCAGATTTCGATTGAGTTTCCTACCCCCAAAGGGCCGTTTAAAGCATTGGATGGTGTGGATTTAACCATCGCGCAAGGGGAGTTTGTTTCTCTGATTGGCCACTCGGGTTGCGGTAAATCCACCGTGCTGAATATCGTGGCGGGTTTGTATCAAGCCACGGCGGGTGGGGTGATTTTGGAAGGCCGCGAGGTGAAAGAACCGGGGCCTGAGCGGGCGGTGGTGTTTCAAAACCATTCGTTATTGCCTTGGTTGACGGCCTATGAAAATGTCGAGTTGGCCGTCAAAGAGGTGTTCCGGGGGCAGAAATCGCGCGGTGAAATGCGCGATTGGATTGAGCACAACCTGACCCTGGTGCACATGGATCATGCGATGCATAAGCGCCCGGATGAAATTTCCGGCGGCATGAAGCAGCGGGTTGGCATTGCCCGTGCGCTGGCGATGCAGCCCAAAGTGATGCTGATGGATGAGCCGTTCGGTGCGCTGGATGCGCTCACCCGGGCGCACCTGCAAGATTCGCTGATGGCCATTCAGGCGGAACTGAACAACACCGTGATTATGATTACGCACGATGTGGATGAGGCGGTGTTGTTGTCCGATCGCATCGTGATGATGACCAACGGCCCAGCCGCGACGGTGGGTGAAATTCTGCCGATTCAGTTGCCGCGCCCGCGTGAGCGTTTGGCACTGGCGGATGATCCGGAATACAACCATTATCGGCATGCGGTTCTGAAGTTTTTATATGAAAAACAACGGCATCCGACGGGGCATTGATGGGGTTTGTTCTTGATTCAGGCAGGCCGCGCCAGCGACACAATTAAGTCGGCCAACCGTTCCAGCCCACCGCCGGCGCCCAAATGTGCCGGAATTTCAGCTAAAGCCATTTGTTGCTGATGAAACGCCGAAGCGGGCGGCAGCAGGGCTTGAATCGCCTGCGCCAAGGCGAGCGGGTTGGCTTCTGACTGAAGGTATTCCGGCACGGCGGAGCGACCCAGCACAATGTTGGGCAAGCCAATCCGTTCGATTTTGACCAGATGTTTGGCCAGCCAAAAGGTGATTGGGTGCGTGCGGTACACGATCACCATGGGGGTGCCGATCAGCGCGGCCTCCAGCGTGGCGGTGCCGGAGGCGATCAGCAGGCAGTCGGCGGCGGTCATCGCCAGTCTGGCCTGCCCGTCGATGCAGTGGAGCGCGGCCTCCAGCGCCGGGCTGATTGGGTGGCGCGCGCGCACGGCCGCCACGCGGTCGGGGTTCAAACTCGGCGCGATGGGCAGCACGAAGCGCAGGGATGGGTTCTGCGCCAAGAGGTGCTCGGCGGTTGCCAACAGCACCGGCAGCAAGCGTTCGATTTCGCTGTGTCGGCTGCCCGGCAACAGGCCAATCACTGTGCCGGATTCCGGTAGCCCCAAAGCCGCCCGCGCGGTGGTTTGCTGCGTGGGGTTGTCGCTGGAATTGTTGGCCTGAATTTTTCGATCAGCCGGTGGAATCAAATCCAATAACGGGTGGCCGGTGTGGGTGGTGGGCAGGCCGTGGCGGGCGAATAGCGGCACTTCGAAATCGAACAACACGGCCAAATGATCGGCCGTTTGTTGAAACTGAGCGGCTCGACCGGGGCGCCAGGCCCACACTTGCGGCGCGACAAAAAACAGCACCCGAATGCCGCGTGCGCGGGCGGCTTTGGCCAAGCGCTGATTGAATTCCTGAAAATCAATGGCGATCAGCAGATCCGGCGGGTTGCGATCCATCGCGGCCAGCAGGGTGTTCATGGCCTGCTTCAAGCGCCCGTAATGGCGCAACACTTCGACCAAACCCATGACGGAAACGGTGGCCAAATCCACCACCGTTTCGATGCCGGCCGCGCGGCTTTCTACGCCGCCCAGCCCCTGCGCGCGGGCATTTGGGCAGCGGGCGCGCAGGGTTTGGAACACTTCGGCGGCGTAGTGATCGCCCGAGGCTTCGCCGGCGGAAAAAAATAATGACAGCGGGCGGGCGGCAGGCGCCTCGGTCATTCCGGTAGGCTCAGTTGAACGGGCAGGCCGGCGACCCAATTCGGCTCTGCCGGCAACCGCACCCGCAGGAGGTATTCCGGCGCGGCGTTGCCGGGCGGATTGCTGATGGCGATTACTTTGCCTTGCGTGGTTTTTTGGCTTGCCCCTTCACCCACGCGCGCGCGAACGGTTTGACCGAGGCTCAGGGTGGCCGCCTGTTGTGGCGTGAGGCGGGCGACCGCGTCGAGGTGGTCGGCCTGTGCCACGGTGATGAGCGGCGTGGGCGCGAGCTCGGCGCTCACGGTTTCGCCGGGGGCTGTCAGCACATTGATGATGCGGGCGGCGAAGGGGGCTTTGAGGGTGCTTTGCGATTTTTCCCAACCCCGCAGGCGGGTGCTGGCCTGGCTGCGCGCCACTTGGGCGGCGGCTTTTTCTTGTGCGATGAGGGCGGTTTGCACCTCGGATTCTGAGGCCACGGTGCGGTCAAATAATTGCTGCGTGCGTTCCGCATCGCGTTTGGCCTCGGCGGCGGCGCGGGTGAGGGCGCTGCGCTCGGCGCTGGCGGCGGCCAGTCGATCATCGAACGGTGCCGGATCCAGCCGCAGCAATTCCGTGCCTGCCGCTACGATTTGGCCGGGCGCCACCGCAACGCGCTGCACCACGCCGGAAACGGGCAAGCTCAAGCGCGTTAGCCCCGCCCAATCGAGTGTGCCGGTCAGCGTATCCGCCGCGACACTGGGCTGCGTCATGCCGCTGCTGCACAAAACCACGGCAGCCAGCAGGCGCTGCCAATTCAGGGTGGGGCGGAAACTCATGGGCGTGGCTCCGAAGTCGCGGCGAATAAGGCCTGGTCGATGGATTGATTTTGCATTTCCGCCAAGCTCGCCCATGCGGTGGCCAGCGCCACCGTGGTGCGCAGGCGCAGGAGGGTGGCGGCGGATTCTTGCACCATCGCATCGCCCAAGTCCGTGGCTTTTTCCATTTGGTATAGGGTTTGTTTGCGGGTGAAATTCAAGTCTGCCGCGTTGGCTTGTGCTTTCGCACGGCTCAAACCGGCCTTTTGATACAGCGCGATGTGTTCCAGCGCCGCCGTGCAGAGTTCCCGCAGTTGGGCTTCTCGTTCGGCGATGTCGGCCGCAAGCCGCATGCGCGTGGCTTGCGCTTTACCGAGGTCCGCATCGCGCAGGCGACCATCGTACAGTGGCACCGAAAGGTAAATGCCGGCGCGCAGCGGATCGCGGGAACCCAGTTCGCGCTGATATTGATCGGCGTTCAACTCGGCATAAATGCTGGGGCGGTTGTGGTCGCGCGCGGCATCAACCCCATGCACTGCCGCTTGATAGCGTGCCCGCAGCGCGTGCAGGCTGGGGTCTTCGGCCAACACCTGCTTCATCGCCTCGTCGAATTCGGGCGCGGGTCGGGTGAACAGTGCGTCGAGCGACGGGGTTTTCAGCTTGCCCGGCAGTTGGTTTGGCGTGCCCAGTAATTCCGCCAGAATCCGCCGCGAGGTGCGCCGGTTGGCATCGGCCTCACTGCGGGCGAACAGCGCGTTTTCGTAGTCGATTTGCGCCTGGGCGAGGTCGTCGTCGGACAGCATGCCCAGTTCGCGCCGATCTTTGATTTTATCGAACCGCACGAAGGCCACCGCCATGTGTTCGTTGGCGACGGTGTAGGTTTGATCGGCCAGTAACACCGCAAAAAACGCCTTCATAATCAGCAGTTTTTGCCGCTGGGTTTGCGCCGCCAGATTGAGCTCGGCGCCGCGTACCTGCTCATGCGCGGCCGCATCGCGGGCGGATTGACGACCAAAATCAAACAACTGCTGGCGCAGGCTGATGCCGATGGCGTTGTCGGCGTGGTTGTCTGGGTCGGGCGCCACCCGACTGGGTTTAATGGCGCGCAGTTGGGCGTTGACCGTCACGACGGGGTCATACCAGCTTTGAATTTGCGCCTGATTCGCCCGAGCCTGCGCCAGTTCTGCTTCGGCACGCATCACCGTGTATTGATCTTGCAAGGGCGCGGCCAGCGCGGTTTGCAAAGACAAGGCCGTCGGGGCATCGGCGGCCAGCGCAGCGGGTTGCAGCCCTGCGAAGTTGACCCAAACAAAGCAGGCAGAAGCCAGCCAAAAGGCCAGCCTAAAGGAGAGTGGACGCGGCATGATGAGCGCTCCTTCTGGCCGGATTATTCGCCGTGCGCCTTGCGGTACTTGAAGAAATTCATCCCCGGTTCTTTGTACGCGCCACTGACGACAAACTCGGCCAGCAGCATAAATTCAGCCGGCGTGCGGGTAGGGCCGGTGAACACGGTGGCCACTTTGCCTTCGGGTGTGACAAAGGCCATCACCGGCGTGGCGCGCACGCGGAATTGCTTGAAGGCAAAGTCTTTTTGCGTGGTCTGTTTGCCATCGAAATCCGTCATGGCCACATCGCCTTCAATGTCGATGGACGCCGTAATGAAATGCTGTTTCATATAGTCGGCGACTTTGGGGTCGGTAAACACCGTGGTTTCCATGCGATGGCAAAACGGGCAATCCGCCATTTGAAAGAACAGAAACACCCCGGCTTTCCCCTCGGCCTTGGCCTGTTTCAAATCTGCCGGCATGTCGTAGAACGAATCCGTCCAGAAGCCCTCGGCCTGCGCGGCGGGCAGTGCCATGAACATCAGCAGCGCCCAGAACCACAGGGCGAAGGGTTTGAACCGATAAAGGGTTGAACGAGTGGGGTGGCTCATGGCGTTGGCTCCTGGTGTTGGCTTTTTTTGTGATATTTATTGTTGATTCTATTGGTTATTTTATTGGTTATTTTGAATCATTTGCTGCAACTGCGCTTGGGTAATGGCGCCAATATGCCGCGCTACCAATTCACCCTTCGGGTTGACGAGGAAGGTGGTGGGAATGCCCGGAATGTTGCCAAACGCAGCCAGAGTGCGCGGGGTGATTTTGAAAATCGGGTAGCCAATGCCGTGGGCGGCGGCGAACAGCGCCAGTTCCCCTTCGGATTGATCGGTGTCCACGCTCAGGCCCCACACCTTGATGTGATCTTTTTCATGCGCTTTGGCGAAGGCCGCGAGTTCGGGCAATTCTTTGCGGCAGGGCGGGCACCAAGTCGCCCAAATGTTGATGACCACAAAATTTCCGCGTTCATTGGTCAGGTTATGGGTTTTTCCGTTGACATCTTGTGCTGAAAAATCAAAGGCCTGCGCTTGCGCGGCGAGCAACAATGCGCCCAAAGAAAAAACGGCGAGAAATAACCGACGGAACCGATGAAAAACCATATCGACCTCACAAGATTGAAAGCGGGCGGCGGCGCAAGTGGCGCATAAATTGGCTATGATGCAATGCCAGTGCCGTCACGATGGCGGCATTTCTTCATTCTTGCAGATTTTATGCGGTTTTTAACGCGCCACGGGTACGCATGAGCGATATTTTGATTCTGTATTACAGCCGCTACGGCGCCACCGCGCGCATGGCGCACCAAGCCGCACGCGGCGTTGAGCAAGTGAGCGGCATGCAGGCGCGGATTCGGCGGATTGCCGACTTGCCTGACCCCGCCGGAAAAACGCACCCCGTCCCGGATGATGCCCCGCCCTTGGTCACGCCGGAAGATTTCGAGCAATGCGCGGGCTTGTTGCTCGGCAGCCCGACTTATTTCGGAGGCATGGCGGCGGCGGTGAAGTATCTGATCGACGACACCAGCCGACAGTGGTTCAAGGGGCATTTAACCGGCAAACCGGCGGGCGTGTTCACCTCGACCGGTTCGATGCACGGCGGGCAGGAAACGGTGCTGCTTTCGATGATGGTGCCGCTATTGCACCACGGCATGTTGATGGTTGGGATTCCTTATGCCGAACAGGCGCTGACCCACACCCAAACCGGCGGCACACCGTATGGCGCCAGCCACACCGCCGGTCATAACCGACCCTTGAGCGCGGAAGAACGCACACTCACGCAATCTTTGGGCGCGCGCGTGGCGCAAGTCGCGGCGGAATTGGCGCGGGGCAGGGCCGAGGCCGTCTAGCGTGCCAAGTCCACGCACCCGCTCGCGGCTCAACCCACAGCCCCCTGCACGCTTGATTGTCGGGCTGCGCGCGTTGATTATCGGCGTGCAGCCCCTCATCCTATTGGCCTACTTGGGTTTGGCGCATTGGGGCGAAGCCATCAACCGCCCGCAAGGACTGTGGCTTTTGGCACTGCTGCTGCCCTTGATTGTCCTGACGCCGCCGCTTTGGCGCGGGCACTACGCCGCGTTCGTCTGGGCGGCGCTGTTCGATTTGTTCTATCTCATGCTTGCCGTCACCGATGCCTTCAGCAGCCCGGTCGATCGCCCGTGGCAACTGGCGATTGTGTGTTTGGCGACGGTCGGCTTTGTGGCCGCTTGGATACAAGGCATTGTGTTGCGTCGCGCCGCGCGAGCAAAACCACACGGGCGGCACCGTGCGAGCGGGTAAAACTTCCCCACTCGCCGCAACCGTCATCTACGCACGGTATGATGCGCTACCGTATTTCAGCGACACCCCACTTCAGGAGTTTTTATGATTCGCAAATGCCTGTTTCCGGCGGCGGGTTATGGCACCCGGTTTCTGCCTGCCACCAAAGTAATGCCCAAAGAAATGCTGCCGGTACTGGATCGCCCGCTGATTCAATACGGCGTGGAAGAGGCGCTGGAAGCCGGCATCAAAAACATGGCGATTGTGACCGGTCGCGGCAAGCGCGCGCTGGAAGATCATTTCGATGTGAATTACGAGCTGGAACACCAAATTCGCGGCACTTCCAAGGCGGGCATGCTGGCGAGCATTGACCGCATTTTAGAAAACTGCACCTTCTCTTATACGCGACAAATCAATATGTTGGGGTTGGGTCATGCCATTCTCACCGGCGAGCCGTTGATCGGCAACGAAGCCTTTGCCGTCGTGCTCGCCGATGACCTGTGCGTGGGCTACCCCGTGGGCGTGCTCAAGCAAATGGCCAAAATTTACGAACAATATCAATGCAGTGTGGTGGCCGTGGAAGAAGTGCCGATGCACGAGGTGCAAAAGTACGGCGTCATCGCGGGCGATGCGATCAACGACGAGTTGATTCAAGTGCGGGAAATGGTGGAAAAACCAGCCGCCGATGCCGCGCCGAGTAACCTCGCCATCATTGGGCGATACATCCTCACGCCGGATATTTTCGAGATTCTTTCCGCCACAGCGGCTGGTGCGGGGGGGGAAATTCAACTCACCGACGCGCTGCGCACCCAAGCCGAACAAGGCAAGGTGATTGCCTACAAATTCAAAGGGATGCGGTTTGATTGCGGCAGCCCCTCGGGTTTTGTCGCCGCCACCAACCATTTTTACCACCTCAGCCGCCGTTAAGCGCCGGCCTGTTTTAGAGAGCAACGCATGAACATTGCCCACGATTCCGTCGTTTCCATCGAATACACATTGACCGACGACCACGGTGCCGTCATCGACAGCTCCGTCGGTGGCGAACCGCTGGAGTATCTGCATGGTCACCACAACATCATCCCCGGCCTAGAAGACGCCCTGTTGGGCAAAGCCGTGGGCGAGCACTTCACCGTGCGTATTCCGCCGGAAGAGGGGTATGGCCTGCGGGAAGACAGCATGATGCAAATTGTGCCGCGTCACCTGTTCCAAGGGGTTGACGAAATCGTGCCCGGCATGAAATTTCACGCTGAAGCCGCGCACGGCACGACGGTTGTCACCGTGACCGCCGTGCAAGGTGATGACATCCATTTGGATGCCAACCACGAGCTCGCCGGTCAACACCTCAATTTTGAAGTGACCGTGAAAGCGATTCGTGCCGCCACCGCCGATGAAATCGCCCACGGCCACGCCCACGGCCCGGATGGTCATCACCACCATCATTAAGCCAGCCCCAATGCGGCACCTGCTACGGGGTTCCCGATACGCCTTGGCGAGAGTGTTCCGCCAAGGCTTTTAGGTATGCGCTTTCTTGCTGTTGCCATTGAGCCAGCAGGCCGTGGGATGCCGTGAGGGTGGGCGTAAATATGGGTAAGTTGCCCCACAGTGCGCTGCGGATCGTGGCGAGGTTGCTGTGGTCGGCGGTGTGCGCGGGGACGAAGCCGGTCCGGCCTTTTTCTGGTGTGACGGCGTAGATCAGCCCGGCGGCGCGGAGTTGTTCGAGTAGCTGGGCGATGTGCGTTTCGTAGCTGGCGGGCATTTGGGTTTGCACCGCTGCGGTGATTTGCACCAAGTCCGGCGCGGGCTGGCCGCGTTCGAAACAGTCGTACATATGGTCGAGCGCCATCAGTGCGGCGGCAAATTCGGTCAGGCAGGGGGCGGTTTGCCCCGCTTCGGTCAAGGCGGGATTGAGCTGGGCATCATGCTGCCAGGCATAGGCGACGATGGCGCCCACCAGCACGATCAGCCACGCGACTTGCAGCCACACCATGAACAGGACGAGCGAGGCGAAGGCCGAGTAAATCGCGGTGTAGGAAGTGGCTCCGGCGATCATGGTGCCGAACGCCAAACCCACGCCATTCCACAAAATGCTGGCCATGAGCGCGCCGACGAGGGCGGCGGATAATTGCACCCGCGCATTGGGAATGAAGCCGTAGATGAAGGCGAACACCCCGAGCCACAACAGCAGCGGCGGCAACCAGCCGAAGGCGTCGATGAGGTCGAGAATCAGGGCATGATTTTTTAAGTCGCTGATCCAATGGGCAGAAAAAATCGAGGCGGTCACGCCGGTGGCGGCCAGCACCAGCACGGGGCCGACCAACAGCACGGACAAATACATCGGCAGGCGGGTGCCGAGGGGGCGCAGTTCTTGTACCTGCCAAATGCTGTTGAATACCGATTCGATTTTCTGCATCAGGGTGACGGCGGTGTAAAACAACAGCGCGATGCCGACCGTGCCGAGCACGCCCACTTTGATGTTGTCCACAAACTCCAGCACCCGCGTGGTGAGTTCCGCGCCGGAGCTGCCCAGCGGTTCGAGCAGGGTGGTGAGAAAGGGCTGAATCACTTGCCCGGAGCCGAAGGCTTTGAGCACGGAAAAACTCACCGCAAGTAACGGCACCATCGACAGCAGGGTGACATACGACAAACTCATGGCATTGAGTTGCACCTGGCCGCCGGATAACGCCCGAAACAGGTAATGCAGCACCCGCCCACCCCGTTGCAACAAGCGGCCGGAACGCAGGCTGGGTTGATGCTGCCAGAGCCAATGATTCAGGCGGGCGAGGGGGGCGCTGGGGTCAGGCATGAGGCGAAATCCAGTGAAATGCCCCGCTAACCTACCCCAAAGCGGTCGGTTTTGCAGTATCGTTGTCTGCACCACAATGAGGACGGGAAGCGATTCATGAACACGACGGAGAACAATGTGCCGGTTGTCCTGGTTTTTTCCGGCCACGATCCTTCCGGTGGCGCGGGCGTTCAGGCGGATATCGAAGCGATCATCAGCCAAGGCGTGCATCCGGCCACGGTCATTACCGCCCTGACCGTGCAAGACACGGTAAATGTGAAGCGTTTTGTGGCGACCGATCCAAATTTGGTGATCGAACAGGCGCGCGCGGTCCTCGAAGATATGCCGGTGTCCTGCATCAAAATTGGCATGATTGGCAGCGTGGTACTGGTGGAAGTCATCCACAGCATCCTGCGCGATTATCCCGACATTCCCGTGGTGCTGGATCCGGTTCTGGTGGCCGGCGGCGGCGGATCGCTGGCCGATGAAGCGGTGGCGCGGGCGATGATTTCCTTGCTGCTGCCGCTGTGCACCGTGCTCACACCGAATGCGCTGGAAGCCCGCGTGCTGGCTGAGTTGGCCGGTGGCGATGCCCGCACCGTGGAAAGCCGGGGCGAGGCCTTGCTGGAGGCTGGCGCCGATTTCGTGCTACTCAAGGGCGGTGATGAACCGGGCGTTGAGGTGGAAAACTGGCTATTCAGCCGCCACCAACCGCCGAGAAAATTCTCCTACGAACGGTTTCCGGGCGAATTTCATGGTTCCGGCTGCACCTTGGCGGCCGCGATTGCCGGCTTGATCGCCCAGGCGGGCGATGCCGACATCGGCAATGCGATTCATGAAGCGCAGGAATACACCAGCCACGCCCTCTATCACGCCGCGCAAATCGGCCACGGCCAGTGGATTCCGCACCGCCTGTTCTGGGCGGATTCCCCCGATGAGGGCGAGGCGGATTCCGATCAAGTCACCCGCATTCATTAAGGGCGCCAAGTGACGGTGCATTCAGCGGAAACCTTGTTGGTCGAACTGGCGCGATTGGAGCAGGCTTTGCTGGAATCGCCGTTGACCACGGCGCAGCCGACAGCGGCGGCGCTGGCCAGTACCGCGCCGTTTTGTTTCGATACGATGCCGTTCGAAGCGTGGTTGCAATGGGTTTTTGTGCCGCGCATGCGCCAAGTTTTGCAGGAAGGCGTTTGCCTGACAACGCCGTGTTCGATGGCGCCATTGGCCGAACATCAATGGCAAAATCGACCCGAAGATACCCGTGATTTGGCCGCGCGACTGGCGCAGTTCGATGCGGCCATCAACCGCCATTTTGATTTACGCCCGCCCGAATAATCGGGCGCCCGATTCGAGGAATTTCGCATGATTATTCGCCACGAAGACGACGATTGGCAACCGCAAACCCAAGCCATTCGTGTGGGGCATCACCCCACCAACGAAGGGGAACACGGCGAGCCGATTTTCACCACATCCAGCTTCATGTTCGAGTCGGCGGAACAGGCGGCGGCGCGGTTTTCCGGTGCGGAGCCCGGCAACATCTACGCGCGCTTCACTAACCCGACCACCAAGGTGTTCGAAGACCGCCTCGCCGCGCTGGAAGGGGCGGAAAGCTGCGTCGCCACCGGATCGGGCATGTCGGCCATTTTGAGCACCTTCATGGCACTGTGCTCGGCGGGGGATGAAGTCGTCGTAGCGCGCCAAGTGTTCGGCACCACCAGCGTGTTATTCAACAAATACCTCGCCAAATTCGGCTTGAAAATCAAATGGGTGAATCTGACCGACCGCGCCGGATGGCAGGCCGCGATCACCGATTTGACCCGCTGGGTATTCGTCGAAAGTCCCTCCAACCCGCTGACCGAAGTGGTCGATATCGCATGGCTGGCGGCGTTGGCGCACCAGCATGGCGCGGGGCTGATCGTCGATAACTGCTTCTGCACGCCGATTTTGCAACAGCCACTGGCCTTGGGCGCCGACATCGTCATTCACTCGGCCACCAAATATCTGGACGGACAAGGCCGCGCGATTGGCGGCGCGGTAGTGGGCGACACAGCGCGGGTCGGCGAAGAAGTGCGCGGATTCCTTCGCACCTGCGGCACCACCATGGCGCCGTTCAACGCCTGGATTTTCGCCAAAGGGCTGGAAACTTTATCGCTGCGGATGAAGGCGCATACCGCCCACGCCACCGCCGTGGCCGAGTTCTTAAGCCAACATCCGGCCGTGAAAAAAGTGCACTTCCCCGGCCTGCCCAGCCACCCGCAGGCCGAACTCATCGCACGGCAACAGCAAGGCGCCGGCGCGATCGTCTCCTTCGAACTGCATCGCGGCCAAGCGGCGGCCTGGCAAGTCATCAATGGCACCCGGATGGTGTCAATCACCGCCAATCTGGGCGATGCAAAAACCACCATCACCCATCCGGCGACCACAACCCACGGCCGCCTCACCCCCGCACAACGCGCGGAAGCAGGCATCGACGATGGCCTCGTGCGGCTCGCGATTGGCTTAGAAGATCCACGCGACATCATCCGCGATCTTCAGCGTGGCCTGGATCAAGTCGGCGGTTAAC
>DYMR01000123.1:0-2025 GCA_020721485.1 Halothiobacillus neapolitanus
TGGTTTCAACAGCCTGTTAGAGCAAGCCAAGGATGGCTTGCCCGAAGATCAAGCATCGAAAGTGCTTGATCTTCGCCCAGCGTTACGGGCGTGTACCGGAACGATGGGGTTGAAAAAGGACAGGGAAGTCTTTTTTCAACATCCTGTAACCGTAGCCTGAAATCGTCAGCACTTCAAATTCTGGCCAATCTGGCCAATAAAGAAGCCATAAAAAGCAACCGCCGCAAGCCCAGCAATTTCCGTACAATGCCTTTTCTTAACTTTTAGCACTCGCCCGCCGACACCATGACCGACTCAGCCGCCGACGCCCTTTTGCCCGTTAACTTCATTCGCGCCCGCATCGACGAAGACTGCGCCGCGCACACCTACGGGCAGAAAGTGGCCACCCGGTTCCCACCGGAACCCAACGGATTTTTGCATTTCGGCCACGCCAAAAGCATTTTTCTGAATTTTGGCATTGCCGCCGACTACCGCGCCGCCTGCCCCGAGAGCTACTGCAACCTGCGGCTGGACGACACCAATCCGACCAAAGAAGAAACCGAATTCGTTGACGCAATTCGGGCAGATGTGGCGTGGCTCGGCTTCGACACCGCCGGGCGCGAATTTTATGCGTCGGATTATTTCGAACGGCTGTATCACTGCGCCGAGCGCTTGATCGAAGCCGGCTTTGCCTATGTCGATTCGCAAGATGCCGACGCCCTGCGCGCCACGCGCGGCACGCTCACCGAACCCGGCACCGACAGCCCGTTCCGCAGCCGCAGTGTGGCGGAAAACCTCGATCTATTCCGCCGCATGCGCGCCGGTGAATTCCCGGACGGCGCCCATATTCTGCGCGCCAAAATCGACATGTCCGCCGGCAACATCAACCTGCGCGACCCGGCGATTTACCGCATTCGCCACGCGCATCACCACCGCACGGGCGACGCCTGGTGCCTGTACCCGATGTACGACTACGCCCACTGCGTATCGGACGCCCTCGAAGGCATCAGCCATTCGCTGTGTACGCTCGAATTTGCCGACCACCGCCCGCTGTACGACTGGTTCCTCGACCGCTTGGCCGATCTGGGTGAATTCACCCGCCCGCTGCCGCAGCAAATCGAATTCTCCCGGCTTAATTTAACCTATGTCGTTCTATCCAAACGAAAACTCATCCAGCTCGTCAGCGAAGGGTATGTCGATGGCTGGGACGATCCGCGCCTGCCCACCCTTCAGGGCGCACGCCGTCGCGGCTACACCCCGGCAGGGTTCAAACTGTTTACCGACCGCATCGGCATTTCCAAATCCGACAGCCTGATCGACTTCAGCGTACTCGAAGACTGCATGCGCGAAGTGCTGAACGAAACCGCCGAACGGCGCGTCGCCGTACTCGACCCGATCAAACTCGTGCTCACGAACTTCCCGGCCGATCAACGCGAACCCTGCTTCGCGCCCAACCACCCGCACCACAGCGAACTCGGCAAGCGAGAAATCGCCCTCACCCGCGAACTGTGGATTGAGCGCGACGACTTCATGGCCGAACCGGTCAAAGGCTTCTTCCGCCTCACGCCCGGTAAAGAAGTGCGCCTGCGCTACGGCTTCATCATCCAATGCACCGGCTTCACCGCCGATGCCAACGGCCGTGTCATCGAAGTGCAGGCCACCTACGACCCGGACACCAAATCCGGCACACCGGGTTCAGAAAGTCGCAAAGTCAAAGGCAACATCCACTGGTTGAGCGTGGCCGATGCCGTGCCCGCCGAAATCCGTCTCTACGACCGACTGTTCGCCGTGCCCGCCCCCGGCGCACGCCGCGAAGGCGATGCCCCCGAGCGCGACCGCGATTTTCTGGCCGACATCAACCCCGAATCGCGTCACATCCAAACCGGCATGGTCGAACCGGCTTTGGCGCAGTGCGCGCCAGAAACCCGTTGCCAATTCGAACGGTTAGGCTACTTCGTCGCCGACGCACGCGACCACCAAACCGGCAAACCGGTGTTCAACCGCACCGTCAGCCTGCGGGATAGTTGGCAGAAAACCGGCGGCTAA
>DYMR01000123.1:2125-5815 GCA_020721485.1 Halothiobacillus neapolitanus
GGTGTTCAACCGCACCGTCAGCCTGCGGGATAGTTGGCAGAAAACCGGCGGCTAACTGCCCCCCCCTGCTAAAACATTAACCGGAAGGAAACACCCGCTGAGTTCCGTGCTTGAGCAAGCTTTCAGCGGGAATAGCAAAGGTTTCATGTAATCCTTCAATCATCCGCAGGGTTAACGGGCGTTTCCGAGTCAAAATTTCGTATACCCGATTTTTACGACCAATGACCGGAACAAGGTCTTCAACCGTCAAGCCTTGCTGCTCCATTCGAAACTTGATGGCCTCGACAGGATCGGGGAAATCCATCGGGTAATGCGTCCGCTCATAGGCTTCAACCAATGTGACCAAAATGTCTAATCGATCACCGTCGGGTGAGCCGGATTCCGCGCACATAATCCCCTCAATATCACGCAGCGTGGCGTCATAGTCAGCTTCGGTTTTAATGGGACGAATTTCCATGAATTACCTCAAATGTTCTGCGCGTCGATCGCGTCATACTGCGGATGCGTCCCGATAAAACGGATATAAACGATGCGGTATGCGTAATTAATCCAGACAACGATCCGGTACTTGTTTCCGGCGATGTTAAAAACAACTCGACCATCTTTTAAAATACTGGCGCTGGCGAATTGGGCCTTTACCTCGTTGGGATTGTGCCAATCTGCCCGAAGGATCTCTCGATACCAAGCCATCACCGGCTCGATGGAGTCCGCATAAGATGGCTCACACGCCCAAAATTTTTTCAGCGTCGATAGGGCAATAATTCTCATTGAATCATTTTAGTCCCAAATTGGGATTTTTGGAATACCGCACAACCAATCCTTCACAGCATCACTCAACAGGCTGTTGAAACCATTTTTCAACTGCCTGCTAAACCGCACGCACGCACGGGACCGAAGCTTTGTCGATGTACAGGGCTGGCGCCGTGTTCGGCCAGTTTCGCCAGATGCAGCGCGGTAGGGTAGCCCTTGTGTTGGGCGAAGCCGTACTGCGGGTACTGTGCATCAAGCGCCATCAATTGCTGATCGCGCGTGACCTTCGCCAATATCGAGGCGGCGGCGATGGCGGCATCCCGCGCATCCCCGCCAATTATTGGCGTGCAGGGAATCTCGACGCCCGGCGACCAACGCGGGCAGCGGTTGCCATCGACCCGCACTTCGGCCAAATCAACACCTTGCAACCGAAGCTGCTCGACCGCTCGGCGCATGGCCAGCAGGCTGGCGTGCAAGATATTCAAGGCATCAATTTCTTCGACCGAGGCTTCAGCGATGGCGTAGGCCACGGCCTGCGTTTTGATTTGTCCGAACAACCGGTCCCGCGCGCTGGCGCTGAGTTTTTTGGAATCATTCAACCCCGCGATGGGTCGCGCCGGATCCAGCACAACCGCCGCCGCGACCACGCTGCCGGCCAAGGGCCCGCGTCCGGCTTCATCGACACCCGCATACTGCCCGCTCCCGCCCGTGGGTTGGAACAGGGGCAAATTCGGCTGCGCCACGCGCGGCTTCACACCCACCGCTTTAGCCACGCCAATTCACGCATGTTCAGCGGCAATCGCGTGCAGTGTGGGCAATTTCAGCCCAAATTCAGCCGCCAACGCGAGGGCGCGTGTCAAGCGTGCCGCCGCCGTGCGGCCTTTGCAGCCGTGCGCGGGATCGCCATTGAACCCGGCCAGCATGCCGGCCAGCAACGGCGCCATGGGCAAGGGCTGCTGCACCAGTTTCTCTTGCAGTCGAACGACTTCTTCCGCTACCGCTTCCGCCAAGGGTCGATGGTCGCGCCATAAAGTCGCCACATCGCCGCCGACTTTGAGTCCGGCAATATTGGTGGTGAGAATGTAGACATTCTTGATGACGAGCTCTTGCAGCATCGCCTCGCGGCTGGCCACCGCCCGCGCGTTGAGGCCGAGCGTGCCCAAAGCCGCTTGCACCCGCGCGCTCTGGGCGCCGTACACCGGGCTGGGGATGAGTTGGTTGGCGACTTTGCCGGGCTTTTTTTCAAACCAAATCGAAATCACGGTCGGGTCAGCGATGCCCGCCGCCAACCAATCGCGCGGCAAGAGTTCGTTTTGCAGCAAGACCACGCGGTCGTGCCACGACGGCGGCACGGCGCGAAGCAATTCGGGTAAAGCGGCCTCGCCCACCGCAAGCACCAGGACTTCGGCGTGCGGCGTGGCGGCCAGCACCGGCGCGAGCGATTGGGCTCGGGTAACGGGCACGACGGGATGCCCCAGCTTCAGAAAGCCTTGGGCGAAAATCGAACCGATTTCGCCCAGCCCCACCACAATCACGGGGGGCGCCAACGGGCGGGGTGTGGTCGTCATGCGATTCTCCAAAAATGCGGGTTACTGAGCATCAAATTCGGCCATATCGAGCAGGCGGGGCTGCCATTGCACTACGCCCTCGGCATATAACTGCGCCAACCACGCCGCCGCCTGCGGGGTTTCAATCGCCGCCAATACCTCTGCCGAATCGAAAAAGACCGTGCGCGTCAATAGGCGGGCCAAGGGCCGTTGTTCCGGCGTCAAGTCGATGCGGCTGCCATCGTGGCTGAGATAAGGCTGAGCCGCATCCACCCAAATCAGCCGCGCGGCGGGCGTGCGCATCAGCCGCTCCTCGCCGACCGCCAACTCCGCCCGTAACTCCGCCACGGTCAGCGGCTCCTGCTGCGGGTAGAAGGCGGCGTGATCGAGCGGCCGCTCACTCAAAGTTTCCGCAATCAGTTGATCGAGCAAGGCATCGTCGGCATTCAAAATGGCGCGCACCCCATCCCGCAGGCGTTGGCTCGTGTCCGCCTCCAGCGCGCCGGGATTTTCTTGCGGGCTGAGTGCGCCATCGGCATAGCGATCGGCCTGATTCGCCCGCAGTTGCAGGCGATCCGCCACCCCCGCTGCCAATTCGTGCCAAATCGGAGCGCGAAAGCCGATGGAGTAAGTCATACAGGCATCGACCGCCACCCCGTGATGCGGCACGCCCGGCGGCAGATACAGCATGTCGCCCGGCGCCAACACCCATTCATCGGTCGGTGAAAATTCCGACAACAAGCGAATATCCAGCCCCGGCACGAACTCAGTGTGCGCCACCGGATATTCAATCATCCACCGCCGCTGCCCCATGCCCTGCAACAAAAATACATCGTATTCATCAATATGCGCCCCGACCGAACCGCCCGGCGGCGCGTAAGAAATCATCAAATCATCAATGCGCCAATCGGGCAAAAACCGAAACCGTTCAACCAGTTGCATCAGATCGGGAATCAACTTATCGCAGTCCGTCACCAGCAACGAATAGCCATCTTCGGGCAACGAGGTGAAATCTTCCTCGGTGAACGGTCCTTGCTTGAGCTGCCACGGGCGCACCCCGCCACGCTCCAAAATCAAACGCGCGGGCACATCGTCCTCGCAAGCCAAACCAGCCAGCTCCTCCGGCGACAGCGGGCTGATAAAATTCGGAAACGCTTGGCGAATCAACAACGGTTTTTTTTGCCAAAAATCGCGCAAAAATTCCGCCGCGCTGATCTGCCCCAACACCGATGCCATCGCCATTTTGAACTCCCCCATTCGCTTCGTTATAGAGCGAGAGTGTATCAATCCCCAGCAAGGCTGAGCAGGTCGTTTAAAAATGGTTTTTACAGCCTGTTCAAGCAAGCCAAGGATGGCTTGCCCGAAGATCAAGCATCGTCAGTGCTTGATCTTC
>DYMR01000124.1 GCA_020721485.1 Halothiobacillus neapolitanus
CAAGCCATCCTTGGCTTGCTTTAGCAGGCTGTTGAAACCATTTTTCGACAGCCTGCTAAAGCGTGTGGGGATGGCTTGTGGGTATACTAGCGCGCTGGATTGCGTAGGGCGACCGCCCGCCCGCGCAAATGTTGGGATTGCCGGTTCGTTCCGGCAGAGCATGAGGCAGTATGGCCACCCATTCGACTTTGCCCGCCGCAGATTCTGCGACCGATCAAGAGCTTGTGCTGCGCGCGCAGCAGGGTGATCGGCGGGCGTTTGATCTGCTCGTACTCAAATATCAGCACCGGGTGCTGCGTTTGGTGGGGCGGTTTGTTCGGGATCAAGACCAAGCCTTTGATTTGGCTCAAGAAGCCTTTATCAAGGCGTATCGCGCGCTGGGCAATTTTCGCGGGGAGAGCCAGTTTTACACTTGGTTGTACCGCATTGCCGTCAACACCGCTAAAAATCAGCTCGTGGCCGATGCACGCGAAGGCTATTCGGTGTCATTGAACTCCGGCGGCGGGGATGAGTCTGACGAACCAATGACCGAGCCGGAGGCGCTGCGCGATCACGCCAGCCCCGAGGACATGGCCGCCACGGCGGAATTGGAGGCGGAAATTCATGCCGCCATTCGTGCTTTACCCGAAGATTTGCGCACGGCGTTGACGCTGCGCGAGATGGAAGGCTTGAGTTACGAAGAAATCGCGGTGGTGATGAATTGTCCGATTGGTACGGTGCGTTCGCGCATTTTCCGTGCGCGTGAGGCCGTTGAAGAGCGCATCCGTCCGCTGTTGGATGCCTCCCCGTGGTAACCCGAAGCAGCCTGCATGCGGCAGGAGGAGCAAGTGATGAATAAGTCGAGCAACCTGCATTCGTCTGATGCCGTTCCCTCGGTCGAGGTGCTTTCTGCGTGGTGGGATGATGAATGCCTGCACCCGACCGGGCAGCGCGTCGATCATTTGCTTTCGGTCGCCGGTGATGCGGCGCGACACAGCCTGCGCTGCTATTCCCTGATCGGCGCAGCCTTGCGCCATGAACAACTCGATGCGCGGGATATTTCTACGCTGGTTGCCGCGCGCTTGGCGAACGATGCGCACGGTGCCGATCAGCTCGCGCAGGATTTGGCGCATGCGGCGGTGCAAACGCCGGTGCTGGCCTTCCCGCAATCGCGCGTTCGTCGGTCGATGAATGCGTGGCGCGGGGCAATTGCCGCGTCGTTCGTCGCCGGCATGGTCGGCATGGGCGTGTGGATGATGCCGAATAATTCTGTGCAGCCGCCGGTTGCGGGGCTGAGCATGGCGCAAGCGCCGGTGAATGGCGCTGCGTTGACCACGGCTTCGGCACAGGTGGCGCGGGTGGCTCCCGGCGCGGCCTTGCCCGCTTGGGCGCAGGCCACCAATCAAAAAGTGCCGATGGATCCGTATTTAATGACGCATTTTGAATCCGTGTCGCCGGATCTGTCGGAAGTCATGCCCTCGTTGCGCATGATTAGTTTCAAATCTTCGGAGTAAGCATGCGGCGTTCGCTCGTTCTGGCAGGGTGTGTGAGCCTGTTCGGCCTGAATTTCGGGGTGGCGAACGCCGAAGGTTGGCAGATTCATAGCAACGCACAGGTTTGGCGGCTGGTGTCCGTGGCCGATGTTGAGCCGGAGCAAGACCCGCAAGCCTTGGCTTGGCTTAAAGCCATGAGCGCGGCGATGCGCGATACCGATTACGCCGGCACTTATGTGCATGTGCGCGGCGACGAAATCGATACCACGGCGCTGTGGCACCGCGCGGCGACGGGCGGCGAGCAAGAAAAATTGCTCACGCTCAGCGGCGAACCGCGCGAAGTGCTGCGCCAAAACGACCATTGCGAATGCCAATGGCCGGATCGGCGCGAGATTGTGTTTGGTGATTTTCCCGGCGTGCGCTCGCGGCTGTCTGGCGTGCGCTTTGCCGATCCTGCGGCGCTGACCGCGCACTACCGCATCGTGGTATTGGGGCAATCGCGGGTGGCCGATCACGCCTGTCATGTGGTCGGGTTGGTGCCGAAAGACGCCTGGCGCTACGGCTATAAACTCTGCATCACGCAAGGCAGTCATCTGTTGGCGCGCATGAGTTTGTACGACGCGCGCGGCCTGCCGATCGAGCATGATTTTTTCACCGCGCTGAATACCGGCGGTTCAGCGGAAGCCAACTGGCCGCAGATGGTGCCCGGCAAGCCGGATGCCGTGCCTCCGGGGTACCGGATCGTTGAGCGCGCGGCGGGCGTTGCACCGCAAGCTTTGGCGGCGGATCAGGGCTGGACCATCGCCCCTTTGCTGCCCGGCTATCACATCAAAAGCCGCGTTTGGCGAGAAAATCCCGTTACCCATCAACGGTTTGAGCACATGATCGTGAGCGATGGCTTATCCACCGCCTCGGTTTTTGTCGAAAAACTCCCGCAAACCAAAGCGCTGGACCCCGATGCGGCCAAATACGGTGTGAATATTGTGGTGCGGCAGGTGGGCGATGTGCGTTTGACGGTGATCGGCGATGTGCCGATGGCCGCAGTCGAGCAAATTTGTCAGAACACCCGCCCGGTGCAGGAGTTGCCCGGCGCACAATCCGAGCAAAATCCGTTGCTGCCGCCCCCGGCTGCCGGGGCGTCCGGCGGCTCGGTGAATTAATGCCATGTCCACGGAGCGCGAGCCGCCCTTGTCCCAACCTCCGCTCGGATCGGTCGCTCATGCGGCCGCGCAGAACGAGCGCCTGGATCGCGCCTTTTCGTCGCCCGATGAGACGGCCGATGGCGGCCTGATTCGTGAATATGGCACCGTGGCGGAAGTCACCTTGGGCGGCGTGTGGGTACACACCCTGCGCCAAAGTGGCTGCCAATCCTGTTCTTCGCAAGGTAACTGCGGCGTGAGCGTGCTGTCGGGCGTGCTCAACCGGCGGCATCACCGGGTGTGGGCGGCGACGGATGTGCCGCTGAGCGTGGGCGATCAGGTGCAACTGGTGCTGCCTGCCCGCGCCTTGGTGCAGGCTTCTTTGCTGATGTATCTGCTGCCCTTGCTTGGCTTGATGCTGGGCGCGGTGCTGGGGCAACAGCTTTTCTCATCGGATGGCGCGAGCATTCTTGGTGCAGTGCTTGGCCTGCTTGCCCCGCTGATTTGGCTGTATTTTGCGCCGCTCAAACTCGCGCGACGGGGGCAGTTCGCCCCGCAGGTCGAGCGTGTCGATTGGCGGATGCAGTAAATCTTCCGCCGCCAAGCCGTTCTTCTGAAGCCTGCTACACTGCGCGAATTGGCTTCCACCTAAGAGCGATTCCCGCGTGATGACTGTGTTTCAAACTGGACGGTTCCGCCGGGAGCCGCGCGTCGTGCACACTGAAGGGTTGTCCCGCGTGTGGGCCGTCGGCTTGGCCTTGGGTCTGACCTTTGGCCTGGCTGTGGGCTTAGTCGGCTGCGGCGATCATTCTTCGGGCGCCGTGACGGGCTTGCCGGATTTCTCCGGCTTGGTTCAGGCCAATAATGCATCGGTGGTGAATGTGACTGCCGTGTTACCGCTGACTGCGCTGCCGGATGATCCCGGTGCGCCGAACCCCTCGACCCCCCATGCGCCGAATTCCAACAACCCGCTGGAGCAATTCTTTCAGCAGTTTTTTGGCTTTAATGGCGGCAGTTCCGGCAACGAAAAACGCCCCGATGCCCAAGGTGATGCCCAGGGTAATTCTCAGGGCGATGCCCAGGGTGAAGCACCGCCCGCAACCGAAGCGCCCACGGAGCCGGAAAATAACTCGGGTTCCGGCTTTATCATCGACGCTTCCGGCGATATTTTGACCAACGCGCATGTGATCGAGGGCGCCAGCCAAGTGTTTGTGCGCTTGTCCGATGGTCGGGAATACAAAGCGCGCGTCGTTGGGCGCGATGCTGGCGGCGACATCGCCTTGCTGAAAATTGATGCCAAAAACCTTAAGCCCGTGCGTTTGGGTAATTCCGATCGGGTGCTGCCGGGGCAATGGGCGGTGGCGATTGGCTCGCCGTTTGGCTTCGATCATTCGGTCACGGCGGGCGTCATCAGCGCGGTGGGGCGCGCCCTGCCGGATGAGGCGGATCAACGCTATGTGCCGTTTTTACAAACCGATGTGGCGATCAATCCCGGCAGTTCGGGCGGCCCCCTGTTCAATGTGCAGGGCGAAGTGATCGGCATCAATGCGCAGATTTTCACTGAATCCGGCGGCTACGATGGTCTGTCGTTCGCCATTCCCATCAATTACGCGATGGGCATTGTTCAGCAACTCAAAACCCACGGCAGTGTTTCGCGCGGGTTTTTGGGTGTGCAGGTGCAATCCTTGACGCGCGACATGGCAGCCGCCATGGGCATCGACCGCGTGCATGGCGCCTTGGTCACGGGCTTTGTCGCGGGTTCTCCGGCGGAAAAATCCAGCCTTCAGCCGGGCGACATCATCACGGCGGTCAACGGCAAGCCGATCAACGAATCCGCCGATTTACCGCAGCAAGTCGGGCTGCTGCCGCCGGGCAGCGTGGTGTCGTTGACCGTCTTTAATGAAGGCAAAACCCAAACCATCAAAATCCCCTTGGCGCCGTTGCCGAAAGACGATTCGCGGCATATTCAGTCCATGAAGTCCGATGATCTGATTGTCGATAACTACGGCCTGCTGCTGACGCAATCGGGCGCGGAAGTTCAGGTCAAGGCGATTGAGCCGGATGGCCCCGCCGCCCGCGCGGGGTTGGCGGTGAAGGATGTTTTACTGTCCCTCAATCAACGCCCAATCGACTCGTTGAACAGCGCGCAAACCGCGTTTTTGGGCGCGCATGCGAACATTCCGAACGCGGTGCTGATTCGTCGCGGCACGGAGCAGCAGTTTGTGGCTTTGTCTTTGACTGAAGATTAATTCGTTCGCCGAACATTTCTTCAAGATGTAATCATTAGCCTGCTATGCTTTTGCGGGGTTGATTGTTCAACCGCTGATTGATGCAGTACGCAGGAGATTTCGTTCATGTCACAGGCTTTGCTTTCCCCGATCACCTTGGGTGATTTGACGCTCAACAATCGTATGGTCATGGCGCCCTTGACCCGTTGCCGTGCCGGGGCGGGCAATGTGCCGACCGCGCTGATGGCCGAGTATTACCGTCAGCGGGCGACTGCGGGGTTAATCATCAGCGAAGCATCGCAAATCGTGCCGGAAGGTCAGGGGTATCCCAGCACGCCCGGTATCCACAGCGCCGATCAGGTCGCCGGTTGGCGGCAGGTGACGGCGGCCGTGCACGCGGCGGGCGGCACCATGGTGCTTCAACTTTGGCATGTGGGTCGCGTGTCGCATTCCAGTTTCCAGCCCGGCGGTGGGTTGCCGGTATCCGCTTCTGCCATCGCGATTCAGGGCGAAGGCCGCACGGCCGATTTTTCCAAAGCGCCGTATGAAACTCCGCGCGCGCTCGACACGGCAGAAATTCCCGCCTTGGTGCAGGCCTATGCCGATGCGGCGGCGCGGGCGATGGACGCCGGATTCGACGGGGTGGAAATTCATGCGGCGAATGGCTACTTGATCGACCAGTTCTTGCGCGATGGCAGCAACCATCGCAGCGATGCCTACGGCGGCAGCTTGGATAATCGGTTGCGGTTCCTGCGTGAAATCACCGAGGCCGTGACGGCGCGGATCGGCGCGGCGCGAGTCGGTGTGCGCATTTCCCCACTGCAACCGGCCAATGGCATGTTCGACAGCGATCCGGAGACGACCTTCAGCGCCGTGGTGCGGCTGCTTGACGGTTTTGGTTTGGCCTATGTGCACATCGCGGGCATGGGCACCGAGCAACCGGGCGCAGCGGGGCCGTTTTTCG
>DYMR01000125.1 GCA_020721485.1 Halothiobacillus neapolitanus
CGGCGATCGCACAAAGCTGGAGATACGGCAGCGGCGGCAACACCGCCATCGTCGATGCTGCAGGGCGCTGGCTGGCTGGCGATGATCCCACGGGGACTCAACGCCTGCTCGAACCGATCACGCCGCAAACCAACCCCGTCCTGGCGGCCGCACTGGCGGATTTGCGCGCGCAACCGAACCACGAACTGACCGCGCGCGATCAACGCATTGGCGGCGAGCACTGGATTCTCAGCGCCCGCCGGCTGGATTTGGGCGGGCAACCGTTGTCGCTGCTGACCTACGCCCCGGCCAGCGATTTTTCGCCGCTCACCCTTCACCTGGGGCTGGTGCTGTTGGCGCTGTTCGGCTTCACCCTGATCGTGGCGCACCTCGTCACCCGCAAGCTCGGGCGCGAAGTCACCACGCCCGTCACCGCACTGTTCAACGAAGCGGCCGCCGCGCAAGCCAAACTTCGTCAAGGCTTGGCCACCAAATCGCAAGTTGCGGACTTAGTGCCCGCGCTCCAAGCCACCAGCCAATTTGGCGCACTGGCCGAAGCCCTGTTCACCCCCCTGGCGCAGCCCTTGGGGATTCGTCAGGCCAGCCTGTATCGCCATGAAGAAGACAGCCAACGGCTGCAACTCTGCGGCAGTTATGCCGATACCGCGCCCGGCAGCCCGAACCTGATTGCCTTGGGCGAAGGCTTGCTCGGCCAGAGCGCCGCCGACGGCAGCCGCCGATGGTTTTCGCCTGTGCCGGCGGATTTTTTCCCCATTCAATCCGTGCTGCTGCGGGATCGTCCTCAGGGGTTGTTGTGCGTGCCGATCATCGTCAACCAACGGCTGCTGGGCGCGATGGAGCTGGCCTTGGACGAAGCACTATCCGCCGAGCAGCAAACTTTTCTGGATGAAATCCTGCCCACCCTCGGCATGTGTCTCGAAATTCTCACCCGCAGTCAAAATACCCGAAAACTGCTGCTCGAAACCCAAGGACAAGCGCAAAAACTCGCCCTGCAACAAGCCCGCATCAGCGGCTTACTGCATGAACAGGAAGTGATTTTTTCCTCGGTGAGCAACGGCATCGCCTTTTTGCGCGAGCGCGTCTTGGTGCGCTGCAATGAGCGGCTGGAAGAACTGCTCGGTGCCGAACCCGGCAGCCTGATCGAACAAAGCACCCGCAGCTGGTACCCCGACGAAGACAGCTTTGTGCACGCCGGCAGGCTGTACACCCAGATCGAACAGGGGCAAGCCGCGCGCAGCGAAGCGCTGCTGCAACGGCGCGATGGCACGACCTTCTGGGCACGGTTAACCGGCCGATCCATCGAACCGGGCAACCTGGCGCGGGGTGTGGTCTGGACGATTGAAGACATTTCCGAAGAACGCGCCGCCGCCGATGCCATGCTCACCGCCCGCCTGCTGGCCGAGGAAGCCGCCCGCGCCAAGAGCGAATTTTTGGCCAATATGAGCCACGAAATCCGCACCCCGATGAACGCCATCATCGGCATGGCACATCTGGCGCTGAAAACCGAACTGACCCCACGGCAACGCGATTACCTTGGCAAAATTCAGGGCAGCAGCCAGCATTTACTCAACATCATCAACGACATTCTCGATTTTTCGAAAATCGAAGCCGGCAAGCTCGAACTCGAAAACACCCCATTCCTGCTCGACCGGCTATTGGAAAATCTCGCCAACCTCGTCACCGAAGCGGCCACCGCCAAAGGCATCGAACTGATCTTGGATGTCGCCGCTGAAGTCCCCGCCGCTTTAATCGGCGATTCCCTGCGGCTGGGGCAAATTTTGATCAACTTCGTCAATAACGCGATCAAATTCACCGAACAAGGCGAAATCAGCGTGCGCATTCGCGTGGCAGAACGCAGCGAAAACACCGTGCTACTGCACTGCGCCGTCAGCGACACCGGCATTGGCATCCGCCCCGAACAGCGCGACAAACTGTTCCAAAGCTTCTCACAGGCGGACAGCTCCAATACCCGCAAATACGGCGGCACCGGGCTCGGGCTGTCCATTTCCAAACAACTCGCGGGCATGATGGGCGGCCAAGTCGGGGTGGAATCCGAATACGGCCACGGCAGCACCTTCTGGTTTACCGCCCGCCTCGGGGTGGATACCGAACAGCGGCGCAACCTCTTGCCCAAGCCCGATCTGCGCGGCATGCGCGTGCTGGTGATCGACGACAACGAAAACGCCCGCACCGTCATTTCCGAACTGCTGCAAGAAATGACCTTCACCGTGGACACCGCCGATTCGGGCACCACCGGCATTCGGGCATTGCGTGAACGGGCAGACACCGCAGAAGCTTTCGAGGTGGTGCTGCTCGATTGGCGCATGCCGGGCATGGACGGCATCGAAACCGCCCGCCAAATTCAAGCGCTGGGGCTGAACCCGAGCCCGCACCTGATCCTCGTCACCGCCTATGGCCGCGAAGAAGTGTTCGCGCAGGCGCACACGCAAAAACTCGACGCGGTGCTGGTCAAGCCGCTGAACGCCTCCCTGCTGTTCGACACCCTGATGCGGGTGCTGGAAGGTGCCGAGGAACCGCGCGAAAGCCGCATCGCCGCGCCCATCGCCCTGCCGGATTTGAACCGCTTGCGGGGCGCGCGCGTGTTGCTGGTCGAAGACAACCCGCTCAATCAAGAAGTCGCCAAAGCGCTGCTCGAAGAAGTCGGCTGCGTGGTGCAAGTCGCCAACCACGGCGGCGAGGCCATCGAACGCATGGCCGACAGCCAACCGATTGATCTGGTGCTGATGGACATGCAAATGCCGGTGCTCGACGGCGTCACCGCCACCCAGCGACTGCGACAACAATCGGCCTATGACCACATCCCGATCATCGCGATGACCGCCAACGCACAGGAAAAAGACCGCCAAAGCTGCTTGGATGCCGGGATGCAAGCCTTCATGACCAAGCCCATTCAGCCCGAAGACCTGTTCCAAGCCTTGAGCCACTGGCTGAACGAGCGCCCAACTGCGACCGAAGCCCAAGCGCCCCCGCTGGTGAGCAAACCCGTCATCAAGCCCGCCGCCCCCGACCGCCCCTGCCTGCTGCGCCCCGTGCCGGGGCTGGACATTTCCGGCGGCATGGCGCGCGCGCTCAACAAATGCACCTTGTACCGCAGCTTGCTGGAAAAATTCTTGGTGCAGCAAAACAGTTTCGCCAGCGAAATCGACACCGCACTGGCCGCCGAGGATTTCGCCACCGCCGAACGGCTGGCGCACACCACCAAGGGCATGGCCGCCACGATTGGCGCGAGCCTGATTCAACACCGCGCCGAACGGCTGGAAAACGCCCTGCGCGAGGGCGCGGATGCCGCCACCCGTCAAGAGCACCTCAGCCAACTGCTCGCCTTGCAGCGGCCGTTTTTGCTGGCGCTCGCCAATGCCTTAACCGAGGCGCAAACCGCCGGCGAGTGGCCCGATTCCCTGCCGCCGCCCGAGCCGGCAGCGCCGCCGGCCACCGCGTCCAGCCCCATCGACATGGCCGCGCGGTTGCTCGATCTGCTCAAAGCCGACGACATCGCCGCCAAACCGTGGTTTCTCGATCACGCCCAACCCCTGCTCGGTTTGCTGGGCATCACCTTTGACGCGGTGGCCGAAGCCATCGCCCGCGCCGATTTCGCCCGCGCCGCCGATCTGTTGCGCAAAAAATGCCCCACGCTGGAGCCGACCTCATGACCCTCGGCACGCACCCAGAGTTCGGCAGCCGCGTGGTGGCGTGGAGCGTCTTGCTGGTGCTGGCGCTGCTGGCCGGCGTGGCCGTCTTTCAACTGATCGAAGACCACAACGAACACACCCGCCTCACGGCCTTGACCGCCGACGCCACCCGCCTCGCGGCCGCGCTCGCGCCCGATCAACTGCAAGGCAAATTACAGGTCGCGCTCACGCAACTGGGGGCGAGCGACTCCCTCATCAAACAAGACGCGCGCAGCCAAACCCCGTTGAACGCGCCGGACACGCTCGCCGTGCTCGCCAGCGTGGGGCAGCGCTTTGGCGTGCCGGGCGTATTTGTCGTTGGCGCAGACGGGATGATCCACTCATCGTGGAACGAAAATGGCGCCCATTCCTCCGGGCTGAATGTCGCGTTCCGCCCCTATTTTTCTGCCGCCATGGCCGGACACGCCCGCCTTTATGCGGGCATCAGCATCGCGCGGCAAGATCACAGCCTGTATTTCGCCGTGCCCATCACCGAAGGCTTAAACCCGCTCAGCCCCGCGATTGGCGTACTGGTCGCGCGCACCGATGTCGCCAACCTGACCCGCCTGCTGGCGCAAGCCGCGCCGCGTGCGGCATTGGTCAGCCCCGGCGGGGCAATTTTCGCGGCCACCGACCCGCGCTGGCTGGATGCCGGCAGTTCGGTTCAGCAGCCGCTGCCCTTCAGCCTCAACCGCAGCCGGCAACTCTTGGGGCGGCAGGTCATTCAACTCGCCACCGCCGCGCTGGCGTGGGATGACCCGGCGGGCACCTGGCGGGTGGTGCTGCTGCGTCCCCTCTCGGCGGGCGATGATTCCCTGTTGGCGCTCGCCGGTGCCACCAGCGCCGGCTTGCTGACCTTGCTGATTTTGAGCCTGCTGCTGGCCGTCCGCCGCACCCTGGCACTGCAGCAGCACACGCGGCTGATGCTCGAAAGCCAACTCGAACAAGAAGCGCGGGCGGCGGCCTTTCGCGCGCAAATCAACCAAATTTCTCGCGCCTTACAGCAAACCGATTCGCTGGATGACCTCGGGCGCCGGTTCTTGCACGAAGTCCACCAACACAGCCACAGCTTGCTGGGCGTCATCTACCTGTTGGAAGCGCCGCAATACCAAACCCTGCGGCTGCTGGCGAGTTTTGCCTGCGCCCCGCTCCCGCCCGACACTTGGCCGATGGAGGCCGGGCAACTCGGTCAAGCCGTGCGCGATGGCCAACCCCGCAGCCACAGCGCCAGCGCCAGCGCACACTGGCAGATTCGCTCCGGCTTGGGCTCGGCCAATCCCGCCGTAGTGCTCTCGCTGCCCATCAAGCTGCAACAGCGCGTGCTGGGCGCGGTAGAACTCGGCTTTGCCCGCCCGCCGGACGAAGAACTGCGCACCGCGCTCGACGAATGGGTCAACCTGCTGGCGATCAACATTGAAATTCTGCGCCGGCAGCAAGATGTCGAAAACCTGCTGCTCACCGAACAAGCGCTGATCGACGCCATCCCCTATCCCCTGTTCTTCAAAGGGCCAGATACCCGCTTCTTGGGCTTCAACCGCGCGTATGAACGGGCGTTTGCCGTGGATCGCCGCAGCCTGATTGGCAAGCGCGTGCTGGATTTAACTTACCTCGACGAAGCCGAACGCACCGCCTTTCAACAAGAAGATGAGCGCGTGATTGCCGAGCAAAGCCAAGTCATTCGCCCGATTGAACTGGCCTATGCCGACGGCAAATCGCACCCCTTGCTGTATGTGCTCTCCGGCTTCGCCGCGCCGGATGGCCGCCCCGCCGGACTGCTCGGGCTGCTGATCGATCAGCCGCAGGATGCCCCATGAACACCCTCTTCACGACCCTACTAAACCCACTGCGGCACTGGCTCGCCAACACCCGTCTGACCACGCGGGTCAGCAGCCTGATTGTGGGCATGATGCTGTTCCTGACCCTTCTGACCGCGCAACTGCAATGGGCGGAGTATCAAGCAGAACAACAATTTGGCCGCGTGCAGCAACACACCGAGCAGCGGTTGCACCGCATCGACCAATGGGTCATCGACTGGCTCCACCTGAAAAACGCGCTCGATACCGCCCGCAGCCGCAGTGCTTCA
>DYMR01000126.1 GCA_020721485.1 Halothiobacillus neapolitanus
TCGACATAAAACTGCACATTAAGGAAGCCAAAACATGCATTTTTCTCGCTCCATTGTCGGCGCGGCGCTGCTCGCTGCCGGTTTGTCCCTCTCGGGTTGCGGCGGTGGCGGTGGATCATCCAGCACCCCGGCACCAGCGCCCGCTCCGGCGCCTACCCCGGCACCTGCTCCGACTCCAACACCCACCCCGACGCCCACTCCGTCGCCCACTCCGTCGCCCACTCCGTCGCCCACTCCAACGCCCGCTCCGGCAACTTATTCCATCGGCGGTAGTGTGTCCGGTTTGGCCTCGGGCACTTGGGTGGTGTTGCTGAACAATGGCAGCAATAACCTCACGGTCAGCCAGAACGGAGCTTTCGCCTTCGGCAATACGCTCGCCAGTGGTGCGAGCTATGCCGTGACCATCGGCCAGCAACCGGTCGGGCAAACCTGTACGGTCAGCCAAGGCAGTGATTCGGTGGTGGCCAGTAATGTCACCAACATTAAAGTCAGTTGCGTCAACACCGCTCCGCCGCCCGCCGCCACTCATACCATCGGCGGCACGGTGTCCGGCCTGCCGTCCGGCAAATCGGTCACGCTGCAAGACAACGGCGGCGACACCTTAACGGTGAATGGTACGACGGGTATCAATCAAAACTTCACCTTCGCGACGGCCTTAGCCAGTGGCGCGAGCTACGCCGTCACGGTGTCCGCCCAACCAGCCGGCATGACCTGCGCCGTCACCAACGGCAGCGGCACCATGGCCAGCAGCAATGTCAGCACGGTGGGCGTGACCTGCACGGGCAATCAGTTTGCCTATGCGGCGAATTACCTTGGCAACAGCATCAGCGAATATCAAATTCAAAGCGACGGCAGCTTGTCGTACTTGGGGAATATCATCACGGCTCAATACCCGCGCCAGTTGGCCGTATCCGCCGATGGCTTGCACCTATATTTACAATCACAATCCAATGGCTTGACGGTGTACAGCATCAACCCGTCCAGTGGCGCACTGGCACAAGCATTTGGCCCATACAACTCCGGCACCACCCCCTACGGGCTGACTATCAATGGCTCCACGCTGTACAGCACGGACCATAACCAAAACATGCTATATCGCTATGCGATTAATGCCGATGGCTCGCTCTCCTCAACAACCAACTCGCCCTTTGGCGGGGTGGGCACTCCATACAAAATGGCCACGGACGCCTCCGGTGTTGCTTTGTATGTCACCGGCGGCGCGTACAGTGGGTTCTATGCCATCGATACCACCACGATCTCGTCCGGCAGCCCGGCCATCAACAATGCGCCTTCTAGTAACAACGGGGGAGGCGCACCCAGCGCCGTCGCCACTTTCGGCGACATGGTTTTTGTGTCGAACGGGGGGGATGCCAGCGTCGGGGTGTCACAATATAATGGTAGCGCCTCAGTAACCATGATCAGCGGCAGCCCGTTTGCACTCACGGGCACCACTGCGCCGGTACCCACAGCGGTGGCGGTGGATGCCGCAGGGCAGTTCCTGTATGTCGCCGATGGCAGCAGCAACAATCAGGTGATCGTGATGTCCATCGACCCAGGCACTCAAGCACTTGCGCAAATCTCGGCCGTCAGCAGCGGCGGCAACCAGCCGTTTGACCTGTCCTTCGACCATTCAGGCAAGTATCTGTATGTCGCCAACCGAGGCAGTGGCGGGTACAGCCTGAATGCCTATGCCGTGAACACCACGACCGGTGCGCTCACGCCCATTGGCAGCCCGATCACCAGCAACTTGAACGCACCCTATTCCATCGTGGTGGCGCAGCCGCAATAAGGCCAATCAATCGCCGCGATCCAACCACAGGGGGCTTCGGCCCCTTTTTTGTGGGAGCGAGTGGGTAGGATGGGCACAGTGCTTACCCCAACTTTTGTGCGACCACCCCCACCCCGGCCCCCCACTAGGGGGAGGGTGCCTCCTAGAGCGGCAACCCCAACGCGCACTCCTCGTCAATTCCCTCCCCCTTGAGGGGCAACCCCAACCCGCACTCCTCGTCAATTCCCTCCCCCTTGAGGGGAAGGGTTAGGGTGGGGGTGCGAAGCGACCTACTGCTTGGGTGGGGTGAAAAATCCATAAAGATGATTCAATCCAATACCCCTCACCCCAACCCTCTCCCACACGGGGGAGAGTGAGCAATCGCAACGCCCCTTGAGATGCAAACCCCAACGCGCATTCCACACCAATTCCCACTTGAGGTGCTACCCCGCCGCATACTCCGCACCTATCCCCTCCCCCTTGAGGGGGGAGGGTTAGGGTGGGGGTGCGAAGCCACCGACTGCTTGGGCGGGGTGGAAAATCCTTCAGGATGATTCAATCCAATACCCCTCACCCCAGCCCTCTCCCACAAGGGGAGAGGGAGCAATCGCAATCACCCTTGAGGGGCAAACCCAAAGCATCCTCCACACCAATTCCCACTTAAGGTGCTACCCCGCCGCATACTCCGCACCAATTCCCTCCCCCTTGAGGGGGGAGGGTTAGGGTGGGGGTGAGAAGCCACCGACTGCTTGGGCCGGGTAGAAAATCCATAAGAATGAATTAATCGCTTACCCCCACCCCAGCCCTCTCCCACAAGGGGAGAGGGAGCAATCGCAACGCCCCTTGAGGGGCAAACCCCAACGCGCATTCCACACCAATTCCCACTTGAGGTGCTACCCCGCCGCATACTCCGCACCTATCCCCTCCCCCTTGAGGGGGGAGGGTTAGGGTGGGGGTGCGAAGCCACCGACTGCTTGGGCGGGGTGGAAAATCCATAAGGATGATTCAATCGATTTCCCCGCACCCCAGCCCTCTCCCACAAGGGGAGGGGAGCAATCGCAATCGCCCCTTGCCGGCGATTCAATATCCAATTTTCCGGATATTGAATAGGAGTTAATCCCCCGTCTTTTTTGGTTTGCGTGGTCGCTGCCAGCCGCTTTTCACGACTTGGCGCGCGCGGGCGAGGGCGAGGTGGCCGGCGGGCACCGTGTGGGTGATGGTGGAACCCGCGCCGATGGTGGCGTCGTTTTCGATGCGCACGGGGGCGACAAGTTGGCTGCTGGAGCCGACGAATACGCGGTCGCCGATGTCGGTGCGGTGTTTGTTAGCGCCGTCGTAGTTGCAGGTGATGGTGCCGGCGCCGAGGTTGCAGTCTTGCCCCATGACGGTATCGCCGACATAGGAGAGGTGGTTGACTTTGGAGCCCGCGCCGATTTGGCTGGCTTTAACTTCAACGAAGTTGCCGATTTTGCTGTGCGCGCCCAGTTCAGTGCCGGGGCGCAGACGGGCGTAGGGGCCGATTTCCACGCCTTCGGCAACCGTCGCGCCATCGAGGTGGCTGAAGGCACGCACGCGCACGCCATCGCCCAGCGTGACATTCTTCAGCACGCAATTCGGTTCGATGACGACGCCATCGCCCAGTTCGACGCGGCCTTCGAGCACGACATTGGCGTCGATCAGGCAATCGCGCCCCGCCGTGACGCTGCCGCGAATGTCGAGCCGTGCGGGGTCGATGAGGGTGACGCCGCTCAGTGCCAGGGCTTCGGCTTGGCGTCGCTGGAATATGCGCTCCAATTCGGCCAGCGCCCAGCGATCGTTCACGCCCGCGACGCTGTGGGCATCGGCCGTGCAGACGGTGTGCACCGGCAGCGATTCCGCCACGGCAGCCGCGACGATGTCGGTCAAATACAGTTCGCCCTGCGCGTTGTGCGGGGTCAGCGCGGGCAGCCAGCGACGCAAATCGCCCAATCGTGCTGCCAGAATGCCGCTGTTGATTTCCCGAATGGTGGCTTCGGTCGGGCTGCAATCGCGCTGTTCGCGAATGGCAATGACGGCATCATCATGCCCGCGCACGATGCGGCCATAGCCGGTTGGATCGGGCAATTCGGTGGTCAGGATGGTCACGGCGCTGTGGCGGGCTTGCGCCTGCACGGCGGTTAGGTCGGCCGCTTGCAGCAGGGGCACATCGCCATAGAGCACCAGCACGCGGTCTTCTTCCCCGCCCGCCAAGCCGTGCAGGCCGGTGGCGACGGCGTGGCCGGTGCCGCGTTGTTCGGTTTGGTGGGTGAAGCGCAGGGTGGTGTCTGCTGTCAGCGCCGCTTCGATGGCGGCCGCTTCAAACCCGACGACCACCGTCAGACTGCTGGGGTGAAGCTGGCGCGCGGTATCGAGCACGCGTTCGAGCATGCTGCGCCCGCCAATGGGGTGCAGCACCTTGGGCAAGGCCGAACGCATGCGGGTGCCTTTGCCGGCGGCGAGAATGAGGATGTGCCATGGGGTTTGGGCGGTCATGCGCCTTCTCCTGCTGTGAATATGCCTTCAGGCGCGAGGTCGCGCGGGAATCCCCAATTTTACGGGTCGGTTTGTTGCACGACATCTTTTGTTTGGTGGTGTGTCGAGGGGAGGGCGAAGATTTTTAACTGCTTGGCTCTGCACCCCCACCCCAACCCTCCCCCCTCAAGGGGGAGGGGTGGGGTGGGGGTTGCCTGCTCGCCCTCACCCGGTCAAGGGGGAGGGAGTCAGGTCGGTGGTTGCCTACTCGCCCTCACCCGGTCAAGGGGGATGAGCGTAGTGGGCGCCGACATGCCGCACTTGCCCGTTCCCAGCACCCCCACCCCAGCCCTCCCCCATTAAGGGGGAGGGAGTAAGGACAGTGGTTAACTACGCGCCCTCGCCCGGTCAAGGGGGAGGGAGTACGGACGGTAGGCTCCGGCATGCCACACCTGCCCCCCAACAAAAAAGGAGCCGCAGCTCCTTTTTCCGATCCACTCTGGCGCCGCGATGGCTGCGCCGCTGGGGTGAAGCCTCAGTGACGGCCGCTGGGATTGCGCATGGAGCGCACCCACTTCAGCCGTTCGGACGCTTCCACCATGATCGACTGTGCCGAGGTGAAGTCGAGCTGGCCGCGCTGTTCGTAGTCGCGGACATAGTCGGCTTCTTCGGACAAACGCGCTTCCAGTTCCGCTGCGTCAATGCCTTGGGCATCGGTTTCGGTGAGTGCCCAGTCGGCGATGATGCTAACCACCATCGGCTGGATTTCCACGATGCCGAAGCCTACATAGTAGCGAACGACGCTGCCATCGGCTTGATGCACCCGCACTTCGCCCGGCCGAAGAATCGACAGGGTTTGCGTGTGCAGCGGCGTGACGCCCATTTCACCGGATTCAGTCGGAATCGTCACGAAGGTCGCGCTGCCACTGTAAATGGGGCGCTCCATGCTGACGATATCCACACGGATGGTCATGGCCATAATGGCACCTCCTCCGATTAGGCTTTGGCGGCGAGTTTAGCGGCTTTTTCCACCGCCTCGTCGATTGTGCCAACCATGTAGAACGCCTGCTCCGGCAGGTGGTCGTATTCGCCCGCCACGATGCCTTGGAAGGCACGAATGGTTTCTTTCAGCGACACATAGCGACCCGGCGCACCGGTGAACACTTCGGCGACGAAGAACGGCTGCGACATGAAGCGTTGGATTTTACGCGCGCGAGATACGGTGGCTTTGTCGTCATCCGACAATTCATCCATCCCCAGAATCGCGATGATGTCTTTCAGCTCTTTGTAGCGTTGCAGGGTTTTCTGCACGGCGCGCGCGACGCTGTAATGTGTGTCGCCCACGACTTGCGGGTCGAGCTGACGGCTGGTGGAATCCAGCGGATCAATCGCCGGGTAAATCCCCAGGGAAGCGATGTCCCGCGACAGAACCACA
>DYMR01000127.1 GCA_020721485.1 Halothiobacillus neapolitanus
CGAGCTGATGCCGATCGAAGAAGATGAGCACGGCACCTATATTTTGAACTCGCGCGATTTGCGGGCGGTCGAGCATGTGCAGGCGTTGACGCGAATCGGTGTCGATTGCCTGAAGATCGAAGGGCGTACCAAGTCGCACTACTATGTGGCGCGCACGGCGCAGGTGTATCGGCGGGCGATTGACGATGCCGTGGCCGGAAAACCGTTCGACCCGAGCTTGATTGCTGAATTGGATAACCTCGCGCATCGCGGCTACACCGATGGCTTTTTCGAGCGGCATCACACCAAGGAATATCAAAATTACTTGGAAGGGGTGTCGAAAAATCGGCAGCAACAGTTTGTCGGCGAAGTCACGGCGGTGGCGGGCGATTGGGTGGAAGTGGACATCAAAAACAAGCTGCAAGTCGGCGATGCCGTCACTTTCCTGCTGCCCGATGGCAACCGCGATATTCGCCTGGATGCCATGCAATCGCTGGATGGAACGCCGATGCAGGAAGCCCCCGGCGGCGGCTATCGGGTGCGTGTGCATCTGCCCGAGGAGGCCGCCGCGATGGGCGATCGGCTGAAATACGGCCTGATCGCGCGGCATTTGCCGGGCTGATGCCGGAGCATTGACGCATGGGCGTACTCACCCGCTATTTGTGGCGCGAAGCCGGGGTTTCCTCGCTGGCGGTGGGCGGGGTGCTGATGTTGGTTTTGCTGGCGAATTTGTTGGCGCGGCTGCTTTCGGCGGCGGCCGATGGCTCGATCCCCAGCCACTTGATTTGGATCATGCTCGGCTTCAACGCCATTAAGCTATTGATTTATGTGCTGCCGGTCGGGCTGTTTATCGGCGTGATGTTCGCGCTGGGGCGGATGAACCGCGATTCGGAATTATCGGTGTTGCGCGCTTGCGGATTCGGCCCCGCACGCCAAACGCGGGTGTTGTTGGGCTTGGCTGTGCCGGTGATGCTCCTGACCGGCACGGTGTCGTTGTGGGGCTATCCCACGGTGCAACGCATTCAGTCGGAACTGCTGACTTCTGCCAAAAATGATCCCTTGCTGTCGCAAATCCCCGTCGGGCGATTCATCGAAGACCCTTCCGGTCGCGCGGTGCTGTATGTGGGCGAGCGCAGTAAAGGCGGCTATGCCGATGTGTTCGCCTTTAACACTGCCTTGAATCCGAACAATCCGCGCCAACAGCCGGGCGTCGAGGCGGCACCGTACGGCGCGTTGAAAACCGACGCAGAGGGGCATCGTTACATTGTGTTGTCCGAAGGTCGGCGCATTGAGGGGCAGGCGGGCGCAGCGAATTGGTCGGTGATTGATTATCAAACCCATGAGGTGCTGATTCCGGGGCATGCAGAACCGGCCGGGGCTGACGCCAAAACCATGAAGTCCTCTTGGGCGTTGCTGCATTCGCCCGTACCGGCCGATCAGGCCGAATTTTATTATCGGCTTTCTCAGGCGATTTCTGTCTGGGTGTTGGTGATGATTGCGGTACCGCTCGCGCAATCGCGTCCGCGTTCTGGGCGCTATGGCCGGTTGTTTTGGGCGTTTTTACTGTATGCGCTGTATTTCAATGTGATTGCGCTGGGGCAAAATTTAATTAAACAAAACAGCCTTTCGTTGTGGCTGGCTTTGGCGGTCGTTCACGGCGTATTTTTACTGCTGTGGTGGGCGTTGCGCTGGTGGCAATCCGGCGGTTGGCTGCGCTTGCGGGCGCGAATTTTTTATTCCCACAAGCCGGGCGCTGTGCATGAACACGCTTGACCGGTATTTGATTCGCAGCGTGGTGTTGGGCGGCTTGGCCTCGACCGCTGCGTTCGCGGTGTTGATTGTGGTGTTTGGCGCGATTGATGAGCTGCCGAAAACCGACGCGAACTACAGTTTTTGGCAGGCGCTTTCTTTTGTGCTGTTGACCATGCCCGGCTATCTCTATGATTTTTATCCGGTGGCCGTGCTGGTGGGCGGGTTGCTGGCCTTGGGGAGCCTGGCGGCGCATTCGGAGCTGACCGTGATGCGCGCGGCGGGCATGTCGCTGTTTCGCTTGTCGCGCCCGGTGCTGATCGGCGGGGTGATTCTGGCGCTGCTTGGCATGGCGATGGGCGAAACCCTGGGCGCTTGGGGGCAGGAAAAGGCCAACCAAATGCGGGCGCAGGCGCAAAATCAAGGCGTGAGCGTGAGTTTGAAATCCGGCCTGTGGCTGCGGGATGGCAATCGCTTCATCAATGTGCGCCAAGCCTTGGTGGGGGGGCGTTTGAACGAGGTGCGGGTGTTTACGCTGAACGCGCAAGGCTTGCCCGATGCCCTGCTGTTCGCCCAATACGCCACCAGCGAAGGCGGCGACCGCTGGCAATTGCATCAAGTGGAGCAAACACTTCTGTCGCCTTCGGCCACCGGCGGGGCGGTGGTGTCCGAACATCTGCCGGTGCTCTCGGATGTGCGACTGTTTTCGCAGGCGGTATTGCGGGTGGCGGTGCTTAATCCGCACCACATGAACATCGTGCAACTGCTGCGTTATGTGCAGTATCTCAAAGCAAATCAATTGGATGCATCGACTTATCAGTCGGCACTGTGGGGGCGGGTGTTCGCGCCAATTTCCGTGCTGGTGATGCTGTTCATGACCCTGCCGTTCGTGTTCGCCCCGCAACGCGGCGGCAGCGCGGGCCGATGGTTATTTATCGGCATCGTGATCGGTGTGGTGTATCTCACCCTGGTGCAAATCGTGTCGGCATTTGCGCCCGTATACGGTGCCGGTCGCGCGTGGGTTCCCTTGCTGAGTGCGGTGTTCCCGCCGGCTTTATTTACCCTGCTCGGCTATTGGGCCATGCGGCGGTTCTTGCCGGGTATGGGGTCGCGCGGGCGCTGAGTTGAATTTTTTAAGAGGCTTGCGATGAGTTTTGAATTATTCAACACGCCAGAAGGCTTCGAGCAACGCCCGTTGGCGGAGTTTTCCGAGCAAGCGTATTTGAACTACGCGATGTATGTGATTCTCGACCGCGCGTTGCCAAGCGTGTGCGATGGCCTAAAACCCGTGCAGCGTCGCATTGTGTATGCCATGAGCGAGCTGGGGTTAACGGCGGCCTCCAAGCACAAAAAATCTGCCCGCACCGTGGGCGATGTGATCGGCAAATTTCACCCGCACGGCGATTCGGCCTGTTACGAAGCGATGGTGCTGATGGCGCAGCCGTTTTCGTACCGTTATCCGCTGATCGATGGCCAGGGGAATTTTGGCTCGCCGGATGATCCCAAATCCTTCGCCGCGATGCGCTATACCGAATCGCGCCTGACCGCATACGCCCAAAGCCTGTTGTCCGAAGCGGGGCAGGGCACTGTCGATTGGCAGCCGAATTTTGATGGCACGCTCGAAGAGCCGTGTTTATTGCCCGCCCGCCTGCCGAATGTGCTGCTGAACGGCGGCATGGGCATTGCGGTGGGGTTGTCTACCGATATTCCGCCGCACAATCTGCGGGAAGTGGTGGCCGCGACCGTGGCGCTGCTCGACGACCCCGAGGCCGAGGTTGATGCCCTGTGCCGCCACCTGCGCGGGCCGGATTTTCCCACCGAAGCCGAAATCATCACCCCGCCGGATGAACTGCTCGCTCTCTACCGCAGCGGAGTCGGCTCCGTGCGACAACGCGCCCGCTACGACATTGAACAGGGCGATATCGTCATCACCGCGCTGCCGTTTCAGGTGTCTGGCAGCAAAGTGCTCGAACAAATCGCCGCGCAGATGAACGCGAAAAAACTGCCGCTGGTCAGCGACTTGCGCGATGAATCGGATCACGAAGCCCCCACGCGCCTCGTGATCGTGCCGCGCAGCCGCCAAGTCGATACCGAGGCGCTGATGGCGCACCTGTTCGCTACCACCGATCTGGAAAAAAGCTACCGCGTCAATCTCAATGTCATCGCCCGCGATGGCCGCCCGCGCGTGATGAACCTCAAAGAGATTTTGAGCGAATGGCTGGCGTTTCGCACCGAAACCCTCACCCGTCGATTCCGCTGGCGGCTGGACAAAGTGCAGTCCCGCTTGGAAATTCTTGCGGGTTTGTTGATCGCCTTTTTGAATATCGACGAAGTCATCGCCGTGATTCGAGAAGCCGACGAACCCAAATCCGAACTCATGGCGCGTTTTGTATTGAGCGAACGCCAAGCCGAAGCGATTCTCGAAATCCGCCTGCGCCAGCTCGCCAAACTCGAAGAAATCGCCATCCGCAAAGAACAAGACGCACTGAGCGCTGAACAAGCCGAACTCGAACGGTTGCTGGCCGAACCCGCCGCCCTGCGCGCACGGCTGCGCGAAGAACTGCAAGCCGATGCCAAACAATACGGCGATGTGCGGCGCTCGCGGCTCGTCACCCGCGATGCCGCCCAAGCCTTGTCCGAAACCGCGCTCATCACCAGCGAACCGATCACCGTCGTGCTCAGCCAGAACGGGTGGATTCGTGCCGCCAAAGGGCATGAGGTCGATGCCCACGGGCTTTCGTACAAAGCCGGCGACGGCTACCTCGGCCACATTCAAGGCAAATCCACGCAAACGCTCGTCCTGTTCGACGACACGGGTCGGTGCTACGCCCTGCCCGCACACAGCCTGCCTTCCGCGCGCGGGCAGGGCGAACCCCTCACTGGCCGCCTCGCACCGCCGCCTGGCGCTCGGTTCACCCAACTGGCCTTGGCGGATGAAACCGAATCCCTCCTGCTATGGCAAACCAGCGGCTACGGCTATCGCGTGCCCTACAGCGAACTGCTGAGCCGGCAGCGCGCCGGCAAAGTGCAAATCAACCTGAGCGAAGCCAGTGCGCTGGGCGAACCGATGAAAATCACCCCGGATGCTCAGTTGCTCGCACTCGCCAGCAGCGACGGCCATGTGCTCATCATGCCGCTGGCGGAAATTCCAGAACTCAACAAAGGTCGGGGCAATAAACTCATGGGGCTCAAACCGGACGCACAACTGGCGTTCGCCACCTTCCTGCGACCCAACGAAGTGCTGAAAATCCAATCCGGCGCGCGCAGCATCACGCTCAAAGGCGTTGATTTTGAACACTACACCGGCAACCGCGCCAGTCGAGGGCGACTCCTGCCCCGAGGCTTCCAGCGAGTGGATGGCTTGATGGCGATTGAAAGCTGAAGAAACCACTTCAGCACACGCAGCACCCGATTGAACAAATCGTGCAAAATTCCATTGACAGCCATAGCCGACCTGCGTACTATGCGCAGCCTACAGACGCGGGATGGAGCAGCTCGGTAGCTCGTCGGGCTCATAACCCGAAGGTCGCAGGTTCAAATCCTGCTCCCGCAACCATCACAAACACAAAGCCCCGGCCAGTCTGGGGCTTTGTGTTTTTATCGTCCGCCAGCCGGGCTTGTTTCAAAAAACCGACCAGTCGTCGGGGACTTGCCGCAATACAGGGTGATGCGGCCATTGAGGTATTCACGCTTTTCAAGATTCATGTTATGTTTCTTCTCGTCATTGATGCGCCAGTGCTGCGAGCACCCCCAGCAGCATCAGACTGCCCCGAGGTGACGCAGCGCCTTGGGGCTTTTTTATAGGCCAAATGAGCTGGCCGGTGCGTTGTGATACCATGTATTCAATCGCTGTCCTTTGTTCTTGGTCATGCGGCGCAAATACCGTCACCCCTGTCCAGAAGGCGCGCGGGGCATATTCAAATACCGATAGCCCCGG
>DYMR01000128.1 GCA_020721485.1 Halothiobacillus neapolitanus
GGCAGGGTGCTGCGCGCCTGGTTCACGCAGGCTTCGATGCTGCGATTGGCGATGACCTGCCCCAAGGCGATGCCTTGATTGTTCGCGCGGGTGATGCGCGTCATGCCGAAGTGTCCGGCGTCTACCACGCGCACTTCTTCGATGGCTTGCGCCCGTGCGGTGGTGGCGTCGTCGATCAGGCCGAGGGCATCGAGGTAGCGCCAAGAGCCTTCAGACAAGGCGGTGAGGCGCGCATCGAAACTCGGTGAGGCGCCCGGTGCTGCGCGTTCGAGCACGGTGACGCGCCAGCCTTCTTGCACGAGGGCATGGGCGAGGACGCCGCCGACCATGCCGCCGCCCACGATCAAAATATCGGTGAAGGGAGTGGCCGGGTTCATGCGGAACGGGGGCTGCGGCGGGCGAATAGGGCTTCGATGTCCGCGACGGTTTTCGGCACCGCGCGGGTCAGAACTTCGCGCCCCTTGGCGGTGACGAGCACATCGTCTTCAATGCGCACGCCAATGCCTCGGTAGGCTTTGGGCAGGTCGTCGGCCTCATCGAGATACAGCCCCGGTTCCACGGTGAGCACCATGCCGGGTTCGAGCGCGCGCCATGCGCCGTCTTGCTTGTAGCGCCCGACATCATGCACATCCAGACCCAGCCAATGCCCGGTGCGGTGCATGAAAAACCGGCGGTAGCGGGTTTCTTCGAGCGCCGCGTGCAGCGGCCCTTCGATGAGTTTGAGTTCGATGAGCCCTCGGGCGATGACTTCGACGGCGGCCTGATGTGGCGCGTCGAAGGAGGCGCCGGGGGTGATCGCGGCGATGGCGGCTTCCTGCGCGGCCAGCACCAGTTCGTAAATGGCGCGCTGTGCGGGCGTGAACACGCCATCGACCGGCCACACGCGGGTAATGTCGCCGGCGTACTGCTCGATTTCGGCACCCGCGTCGATCAACACGAGCTGGCCGGCTTCTAATTTGGCGCTGTTGTCGCGGTAATGCAGGGTGCAGGCGTGGTGGCCGGACGCCACAATCGGTGCGAAGGAAGGTTCGCCGTGGTGTTGCTGAAATACGCGGTGGAGTTGGGCGGCGAGTTCGTATTCATACATGCCCTCGGCCACGGCGGCGGCGGCGGTGAGATGCGCTTCCGCCGATACGGCAGCGGCGCGGCGCAAGTGGGCGATTTCCGTGGGCGATTTGATGAGGCGCATTTCATGCAGCGGCTCAGCCAAATCCTTGAGGGTTTGCGGCGGCACGGCACCGCTGCGCGCTTTTTGCCGCAGGGAATCTAAAGCGTTCAGCGTATTGAGCACCCATTCATGCTCGGCAAAGGGCAGGGTCACGCGCTCGTACGCTGCGATGAGTTCGGGCAGCCGTTCATCGAATTCCGCCAGATCAAAGGCTTGATCGGCGCCGTAGTGCTGGCAGGCGCCTTCTAAACCCACGCGCGCGCCTTCCCAACGCGCCCGCTCGGGATCAAACGGTTGCACGAACAGCACGATTTCGCCCTCGGCGCGTTTCGGGCACAGCAACAACACCGCATCGGCTTCGTTTAAGCCGGTGAGATACCAGAAATCACTCGATTGTCGGAACGGGAAGTGGTTGTCGTTGTTGCGAATCGTTTCGGTGGCGGCGGGCACCAGCACGGCGGATTTTTTGCCCACGCGCTTGAGCAATTCTTTGCGGCGACGGGCGTATTCTTTGCGATCCGGCGGGCTGGGGTGGCAATGCGGCATGGGAAACTCCTGCGGCGGCGAATGAGCGTCAATCGGCGGGCTCAACCCGCGTCGTTCGTTAATGCGCGCGCGCGGCGGGCGGCACGGGCGGGTGGCGATTGATAAACAACACGATCAGCGCGGCGCTCAAATAATCGGTGATTTCTTGCAGATATTGTTCGTCCTCTTCCGTCGGGTTCTGCTCGGCATGGGCGTCGATGCCGCACAGGCTCACCAGATCATCGAACACTTCCCGCGCTTCTGGGGATAGTTGTTCCGGCGCGCTGCCACCGCCGCGCGCATACCCATAAAGCAGGCTTTGCGCCAAATCGATCAAGCCTTGCAAGCGCGTGGACAGCGGGGTGTCCTCATCGGGCAGCAAAAAACTCAAGCCGAGTTGATCGGCGCCGGTTAATTCATGCACCACGGCATCAAACACCTGGCGTAATTCGGCGGGAATGGTCAGGCCGTCGGTGGGTTCTTCGGATAATTCTTCGAGCCATTGCGCGAGGGTGGCGTGACCGGCACCCAGCCACAGCCCCAGCAGCACGCCCTGCGCCTCGCTTGGGTTCAAGCTACTGCCGAGGTCATCCAGCGCATCGGCGCAGCGGAGATAATCGAAGGAAGGGGAATCGGTCATGTCAAACTCATCAGTGGCGCGTGAAGGATGAACGGCATTGTCATGGCTTTGGTGCCGAAATGGTAGACTGCCGGTGCGTCGGGCGTGGCTTAATTCGATTTTAACCGTATCCCCGGTCGCGGATTCCATATTCGAACAGTTCAGGAAAGAATGCGCATGTCTGTTGATCCCGCCGATTCTGTTGTGCTTGATTCCCCCGCCGTGGGCGCGCCCGATGCGTCGGTTGATCGCCTGACGCAGCGGGTGGAATCCTTGGTCGATGCGGCCTTGGCGCTGGCTCAGCGCGCGCAAGAATATCGTGAAACCGCCGAACGATTGGCGGAAGATAACGCCCGATTGCGGCAGGTTTTGCAGCACACGCAAACGCAAATTACTCAACTGAGTCAGCAGATTCGCAGCTTGGAGGATATGGGGTCATGAGTGCCATCAAGCCCGTCACGGTGCGGATTCTCGATAAAGATTACAAAATTGCCTGCCCGCCCGAAGAGCAGGCGGTGTTGTTTCGCACCGCCGATTTTTTGAATCAGGAAATGCAGAAGGTCAAGCGCAGCAGCCAAACCCTGAGCACCGAGCGGGTGGCGGTACTGGCCGCCTTGAACATCGCCCGCGAGCTGATCGAGCTCGGTGCGCCGCCGCCCGTGCGGGAAAACACCGCCGAACTCATCGAGCGAATTGACGAGGCATTGGCAAAAATTTCTCATTCAGACGGCGCCCGTGCCTAAACCCGCCGATCCCACAAGGACGAGCGCATAAGGATTATGCCCAGATGAATACTTTTCTTCCCGACACTCCGCCCCCCGAGCTGACCTTGATGGATCGGCTGTGGCGCGGCGCGTTCGTGGCGGTGTTGTGGCTCGCGCTGGCCGTGCTCACGGACGCACTGTTTCCCGGCGGTGCCACCACGCAAGTGGTCGGTTTATGGCCTGCCGATGCCATCGCCTTGGGTTTTGTGCTGGCTTGGGGTGCCCGTGCGCTGGTGCCCATGCTGTTTGTCGCGGTGTTGTTCTGGAATCATTGGGCGGCGGATCAAACTTGGGTTGAATCCTTGATTGGCGCGGCTGCGTTGTCGGTCAGCTTGATCCTGCTGGGGCAATTCCGGCAGTTTTTACAGCGGCGCGTACACAGTCTGTACGGGCGGCGGTTATTGGGTTTGCCGCTCGCCGCCTTGATGATGGCGACCTTGGTCACGGCGCTCGGGATTTGGCAAAACCCCGCTTGGGTGGCCGATCATCGCGCCATCGCCTTGTATTGGTTTGCCGAAGCGGTCAGCCTGCTCATATTCACCCCGTTGGTGCTGAGCTGCCTGCACGAAAGTTGCGCGAGCGTGTGGCAGGGCTTAACCCGCTTGCGTACCCAACAGCCAAGCGTGTTCGGCTGGACTTTGGGTTGGCTGGGGCTGGCGGTGCTGTCCCTGCTGCTGATGTGGGGGCTGCGCGCCGGCATGGTGCTCGATTACAACGCATCGGGCTTGATCGGTTTGGTCGTGCTGATTCTGGCGGTGCATACCCTGCCCATTCAGGTGGTGCGCCCGGTCATGGCGGCCTATGTGTTGGCCTGGGTTTGGCTGAATGCGGCGTTGGCCCTGCGGGTTTCGGCCACATCGTCCGAGGTGCTGGGCGATGAAGCGCTGGTGTTTGTGGCGGCGGTGTTGGCGGTCGTTGCCACCGAGATGATGCAAATTTACCGGCAATCCGAGCAACGCTTGGCCAAACGCTTAACCACGGATGCGCTCACCGATTTGCAAAACGATGATGGCTTGGCGCAAACGCTGAAGGAATGGCCGAAGGACGCAAACGGGGAAATGCAGCCGCTGACCGTGATTGGCTTGCACCTGCCGGATTTGGAAGAAATCGACGCCCTGATGGGGCATGAAGAAAGCAACCGCATCGAACAGCGCGTGGCGGAAGTGATTCGCGCCGTGGGGTTCGGCTTGGTCAGCGCGCGGGTGCGACCGGGGTTGTTCATCCTGTGTGTCAACGCCGGGCAGCTGGGCTCGCGCGCGCCCGATCTCGCGCGGCGCATTCGGCTGGGCGTGGAGGCGGAACGCCGAATGCTCGGTGCCGGTTCCCGCTATTTCCGCTTAGCGCTGACCGTATTCAATGCCGCGCAAACCCGTGATTTGGGGCAACTCACCTCGGCGGTATTGGCCGGCTGCCAACGGGCGCTGAGCCAGCGCAGCCAACTGGTTCATGTGGAAGATGATTTGTCCGTCCTGCTCGATTACCGCGTGCAAGAACTCTCCTGGGTGCAGCGGATTCGCGCCGTCCTCAATGGCGATGAACAGGCGGGGCGGTTCGAGTTGTATGCGCAAACCATCCGCGATACCCGCCATCCGGACATCAAAGCGTTCGAGGTGCTGCTGCGCTGGCGCACGCCGGAAGGTGAGCTGATGGCGCCGGCGAGTTTTCTGCCGATTGCCGAACGCTTTGGACTGATGACGGCGGTCGATAGCTGGGTATTGCGCGAAACCTTGCGGCAATTTGCGGGTTCCCCGTGGGCGGCGGAAATCAGCAAAGTCTCGATCAACCTATCCGGTGCGAGTTTGGTGGACCCGAACATCACGCGGGAAATTCAGCAAGCCTTAGAACGCAGCGGCTGCCGTGCCGAGCAAATCTGCTTTGAAATCACCGAAACCATGGTGATTAACGATGTCGCCCAAGCGCGACAGGCCGTGGTCGCCATTAAAGAACTGGGCTGCAAAATTTCCCTAGATGACTTCGGTACGGGGCTGTCCACCTTCTCCTACCTCAAGCGGTTCCCCTTTGATTTTCTCAAGATCGACGGCGAATTTGTGCAACACATCGTTGAATCGCGCATTGATCGAGCCATCGTCGAATCCATCCAAAGCATCGCCTTCGAGATGGACACCATCACCATCGCGGAATTTGTCGAAACCAAAGATCAGGCCGAAGTGCTGCGCCAGATCGGCGTGTTTTTTCACCAAGGCTACGGCGTGGCGAAACCCCAACCGCTGGGGAATTTCCTGATTCCTTAAAATGGCTTTAACCCTTCCTTTTGAGGTGGGCGCGGTGTGTGACGCCCTGGAGTTGGCCTGCCGCGCGCGGTTTAATTTGGGTGTTACACCCTCTCCCTTGAGGGGGCAGGTCTTGGCCTGCCACAGGTGGTTGGGGGGGCTCCCTCCCCATTGATGGGCTGGGGTTGGTCTGCCACAGGCGGTTGAATTGGGGGGTGTTGCTCACTCCCCCTTGAAGGGGGCATGTGTTGGCCTGCCACAGGCGGTTGACGGGGTGTTACACCCTCCCCCTTGAGGGGGGAGGGCAGGGGTGGGGGTG
>DYMR01000005.1:0-4208 GCA_020721485.1 Halothiobacillus neapolitanus
TGGTATTGTCGGGCAAGTGATTGTTGCGGCGGGCGAAGTGGAGCAAACCAACCGCAATATGTTTGAGCGCAACAGTACGGTGCTTTCGACCTCGCGCGCGGTGTCGCATTCGGCGGGGCAAATGATGCATTTGATTGAATTGCAGTTGGAGGAAATCCACCAATCTTCGCGCACGGCGGAGCAAATGAAGCAGGCGATGGAGAAGGTGGTGGCGGATGCGCGTGTGCAATACCGCGCGGTGAGTACGGGCACGCAGGCCATTCGCGATGTGGTGGAGCGCTCGGCGCAGACGGTGCAATCGCTCGATTCCCGCATGATGGAAATTGGTCAGATTGTGCAGGTGATCTCGGAAATTGCCGATCAAACCAATTTGCTGGCACTGAATGCCGCGATTGAGGCCGCGCGCGCTGGGGAGCATGGTCGTGGGTTTGCGGTGGTGGCTGCCGAAGTGCGAAATTTGGCGTCACGCACGGCGCAAGCCACGGATCATATTCGCCAAATGATCGAAGTGCTTCAGGGCGAAACGCAGCATGCGGTGCGCTTTATGGAGCACGGTGTTGGCGGTGTGGATGAAAGTTTGAAATTGGCGGAAGCCGCGACTTCGGAAAACACCGAGTTGCACGACATTGTGCAGCAAATGTTCGATAGCATTCAGCGGATTGAGGCGGGCAGCCAGCAGTACAGCGCGACAATTCGCGATGTGAGCCACATCACCGGCGATATGAATGATTCGATCAGCGGCATGCAGGTGAGTGCGGATCGGGTGCGGCATACCGCCAGCAAACTGAACCAGCTCGTCGGGCAGTTTCAGGTGAGCTAACGATGACCGCTGATGCGCGCCCAATCCCCTTTGGTTGCAATCTGATCGACCGTGAGCCCTTGGGCATGCCATTGCGCGGCGACCGCTTCGGCTTGATCGCGCAAGACGCCGGATAGGGCGAATTGTCCGCCGGGGGCGAGGTGCGGGGCGAGGCTCGGGGCGAGCGCAATCAGCGGCTGGGCGAGAATGTTCGCGATCAGGACATCGAAGCGGCGTGCGGGGTCGAGTTGCTTCGGCAGGCCAAGCCAGAACTGCGCGGCGTCGATTTCGTTGAGCGCGGCGTTGTCGCGGCTGGCTTTCAGCGCTTGTGGGTCGATGTCCGTGCCGTGCGCGTGCGTGGCGCCCAGTTTGAGCGCAGCGATGGCCAGAATGCCAGAACCACAGCCTACATCCAGCACGGTTTTTCCCGCCAACGGGGTGGCATCCAGCCATTCCAGACACAGTGCAGTGGTTTCGTGCTGGCCGGTGCCGAAGGCAAGACCGGGGTCGAGAATCAGGTGCTCGCCCGGAAAATCTTCCGGCGTGACCCACGGCGGCAATACCCAGAGGGATTCGCCGTAGCGGGTGGGCGGGAAGTCGGCTTGAGTTTGGTGAACCCAATCGGTGTCTTCTAGGTATTCGTGATCGAAATCCCCGAGCAGGGCAGGGCGCAGGCAGCCATTCAGTACCGCCATGAGTTCTGCCGGGCTGATGTCGCCGGGGAACAGTCCGCTGACGCGCACCCGTTGCCACAAGGGGGTTTGCCCCGGTGCGGGTTCGAAGATGGGCTCGTCGTCGAGCTCTTCGAGGCTGACGGATAGGGCGCCCGCTTCCAAGAGTGCGTCTTCACAGGCTTCGACATCGGCTTGCGGCACGGCAAGGCTGAGTTTTTGCCATTCGGGGGTATTCATCAGCCCAGCCCCAGTTTGTGGTGCAGGTAGTGAATATCGGTGCCGCCGGCAATGAATGCCGTGTCCCGCATCAGGTCGCGGTGCAATGGGATATTGGTTTTGATGCCGTCGATCATCATTTCATCCAGCGCGCCGGCCATGCGCCGAATCGCTTGTTCGCGGGATTCGGCGTGGGTAATCAGTTTGCCGATCATGGAATCGTAGTGCGGCGGCACGCTGTACCCGTTGTAGATGTGGGAATCGATCCGCACGCCCAAGCCGCCGGGCATGTGGAGGTTGGTAATTTTGCCGGGGCTGGGGATGAAGGTAGCCGGGTCTTCGGCATTGATGCGGCACTCGATCGCATGGCCGTTGAGTTTGATTTGCTTCTGCGTGAACTCGATCGGCAAACCGGCGGCAATGCGCAGTTGTTGTTTGACCAGATCAATCCCGGTAATCATTTCGGTGATGGTGTGCTCTACCTGCAAACGGGTATTCATTTCAATGAAATAGAACTGGCCGTTTTCGTACAAAAACTCGAAGGTACCCGCGCCGCGATAGCCCATTTGTTTGCAGGCTGCGACACAGACGGCGCCAATTTCCGCCCGTTGTTCGGCGGTGACGCCGGGGGCGGGCGCTTCTTCGATGATTTTTTGATGGCGACGCTGCATCGAGCAATCGCGTTCACCCAAATACAGGGCGTTGCCGTGGGTGTCGCACAGCACTTGAATTTCAATGTGCCGAGGGTGTTCGAGGAATTTCTCCATGTACACTTCGGGATTATTGAATGCCGCTTGCGCCTCGCTGCGGGTCATTTCAATCGCATGCAGCAGCGCCGCTTCGGTGTGAACCACGCGCATGCCGCGCCCGCCACCGCCGCCGGCCGCCTTGATGATGACGGGGTAGCCCACTTCGCGCGCTAGGGCAAGGTTGGTGTCGGCGTCATTATCCAGCGCGCCTTCAGAACCGGGTACGCAGGGCACTTTGGCCTTGCGCATGGTGGCTTTCGCCGTGACTTTGTCGCCCATCAGCCGAATGTTATCCGCCGTGGGGCCGATGAAAATAAAGCCGGACTGCTCCACCCGTTCGGCAAAGTCGGCATTCTCCGACAAGAAGCCATAACCGGGGTGAATCGCCATGGCATCGGTCACTTCCGCCGCCGCGATTAACGCCGGCACATTGAGGTAACTTTCTTGCGATTTGGGGCCGCCAATGCACACGGATTCATCGGCGAGGCGCACATGTTTGAGATCCCGATCTGCGGTGGAATGCACGGCGACGGTTTGAATGCCGAGTTCGCGGCAGGCGCGAAGGATGCGCAAGGCAATCTCGCCACGGTTGGCAATCAGGACTTTATTCAGCATGGGAGCCTCCGCGCTTATTCAATGATGAACAGCGGTTGGTCAAACTCGACCGGTTGACCGTTTTCGACCAGGATGGCGGTGATGGTGCCGCTGAGGTCGGATTCGATTTGGTTGAACATTTTCATGGCTTCGACCACGCACAGGGTGTCGCCGGCCTTGACGCTGCTGCCAACTTCCACGAAGGCGCGCGAAGTGGGCGAGGCCGCTCGATAAAAGGTGCCGACCATGGGGGATTTAACCGCCGCGCCACTGGGTGCCGCAGGGGCGGCCGTACCGGCAGCGGCTATCGGGGCGGGGAGTGCGGCGGGCAGCGCCGCCGGTACGGCATAGTTCATGACCGGCGCAGGCGCATAGGGCAGGTTGCGGGCGATGCGGACGGACTCTTCCCCTTCGCGGATTTCGATTTCTGCTACGCCCGATTCTTCAAGCAATTCAATCAGTTTTTTAATTTTACGAATATCCATGGGGATGCTCCAGGGGTCGATCAGTTAAGCAATTCATTAAGAATGGGCGGGCAGCAGCGGGCGGGGGCGAAGCCCGAGGTGCTGCATGAGGGCAAATAGGGCGAGTTCATAACCAAAGGCGCCAGCGCCGACGATTGAGGCGATGGCAATGTCGGAGAAATAGGAGTGATGGCGAAACGCTTCGCGCGCGTGAATGTTGCTGATGTGCACTTCGACGAACGGAATGGCGCTGGCCAACAGGGCATCCCGCAAGGCGATACTGGTGTGCGTCCAGGCGGCGGGATTGATGACAATGCCGTGGATGGATTCATCAGCCGCGCGGTGAATTCGCTCGATCAACTCCGCTTCCGCATTGGTTTGCAAGTGATCTAGGCTGCTGCCGGTGCTATGGCAATGCTGGCTGAGGCGTTCGACGATGTTGGCGAGGGTGGTGTGACCGTAGCGTTCCGGTTCGCGGCTGCCCAGCCGGTTGAGGTTGGGGCCATTCAACAGCAAGAGATTTGCCATGTGCAGAAATTCCTTGGGCGCTGCCGAGCTGTCATCAGTGGGCGGCATTGTGCCGTGAACCGGCGGTGCTGTCTACGGAATCTGGCGGCGAACGGGTTGGAATGGTGGCGAATGTCGGGAATTTTCGGATTTTCGAGCGACTGCCTGCTGCCACTGAATGAGGCAGATTTATCAGGCAATAAAC
>DYMR01000005.1:4308-8722 GCA_020721485.1 Halothiobacillus neapolitanus
GCGTAATCCCGATTGTTGCGGTCAAAACTCAGCTCAATGCCGGCTTGCGCAGGGTGAAGCGACAGAGTTTTGGCCGAACTGTCCTCGGTAATCGGGCGGCACCAAGAAATGACGCCATCCAGCGAAAACAGGCTGTCATCGCCCACGATGTAGATGGAAAGTTGCACGACCGTCCCTACGGCAATGCATTGGTTCAGCCCAATGTTGATGCCGTTGGCGCTGACATCCAGAATTTGCGCATTCTGAATTTCGGTTTTGGTCGGCAAGGTGCGCAGAATGACCTTGCCACAGACCGGAACCCGTAAAAAATCCCGCCGTTCCGCATCGGGTTGGGTGGAGGTGGTGTTCATGGCGCGTACCTCAGGGTTGTTCCGCATCGAGTGCTTCGACCAGTTGCGCTAACGCCTTGCTGAAGGCGGCGTTGTCGAACACGGGGTGACTGCGGCCAAGGGCAAGATCATCAAAAAATTGAACCAAGGGTAAAACCAGTGCGATTTCCCCATTGCGGTTCGAGAAGTTAATGGTGCCCAGCTCTTGATTGATCTGGTGGGCTTTCAAGCGCCGCAGTGCCGCACCGTCGGCCGTGAAAATCTGCAACCAATCGCCATTCAACACGAAGCGTTGCATAAACGCCCGCGTGCGGGGATCGGCCATGGTTTCAAGGCTAAAGCGGCACAGTTCCACCGTGGGTTGGGATTCGACCGGCGGCGGTGGGGTGGGCGTTTCCGTCTTGGGCGCTGGTTTAGGAGAATCAGCAGGCGTCGGTGCGTGTGCCGTGATCGCTTGGACTGGGCTGGCAGACGGTGCAACATCCGTGGGCGATTTTTGAGCAAGTGCCGAGACGACCGGGGCGGGCGCAGGGGGTGACGCAGCAGCCACGGCTGCCGTGTGGGCCGGAGCGGATTTTGCTGACGCTTCATCCGCGAGCGCGACTTCGTTGACGCGGCTGCGGATGGACTCCAAATGCTCAACAATCTGTGCGATGGCACTGCCAAAAAGATCGACGGAAACCCCATCCGCGTGGAAGAACGGATAATCGACCAGTTCGTACACATGGCTGATGCTGGCAAGAATTTTTTTGGCCGAGCCGGGATGGTTATCCGCTTCAATCAACTCTTGCAACAGGTTCAACCCTTGCGTCCATTCGCTGCATTGGCGCCCATGCGCCATCAGAATGTGCACAAGGAACGGCGCCAAAATTTGTTCAACAAACTGCCGCGAAACCGGATGGAGGGTTTGGCTGCCCCCCTCCTGCCGTACCAGTTCGCCTACCCGTTGCTGGCTTCGCGAAATCAAAGTTTGCGCCTGGGTGGGCTGGACTTCATCGGATGATTGCGGTGCGCGGAATTCCCCTTGATCGGCCGTCGTGATCGCGGCCAAAAGCGGTTCAAAATTAGGCGGTGATTCCTTCGCGGCATTCAACAAAAAGGCGTCAATCAGGGGCGGAATTTTTTTCAAAGTTTCCGCATTTTGTGCGGGATCCGAACCAATGATTGCCAGCTTATTCAAAACCGCGCGGGCAGGGTGCTTCGCCAGACTTAAAAAGCCGTCATCAAACAATGCGGTGTATAAAATCGCCGCTTGTAACTGCGCAATTTGGGTTTTAATCAACGGATTGATTAAACGGTCATTGAGCATACCGGAAAAAATAGTACCGGTGAGCATGACCGTTTCGGTTTCTTTGGGGGCAAGCTCTGCCGGCTGTTCGGCGGTGCTGAGGTGTTTTAATAACGCGCGATAAAAGGCTTCCGCTGTCCAAGTAGACTTTTTGGGGAGCAGTTGCTCTCCAGCGGCCAAAATCCCCTGAAGTTGTACGAGAACATCGGCCTTGGCCATGGTACGGCTTTGCAGTAGTTCTTCACTGAGGCTGGCTTCCGACAGCGCCATTTCCTCAAGTAAGTCATCCAAGGCACTAGAACCACCGCCTTTGCGCATACTTTTGATTTCAGGCAAGGCGCCATTTTGAATGAGTAAATCATTCATCAAAATATACATTGGTTCCAGTTTATTCAGAAATTGATGACCCAAGATGCGCACTAAATTTTCTTGGGTAACAGAATCAAACAGTGCCGTATGGATTAAGTAGGCGGTGACCAAGGCGGGCAAGGTGTATAAATTATCTGGAATTAAATCCGGATAATTTTTATTAAGCCATTTGATGCGTGATTCGTACTGAGCCAGTTCAATGCCGAATTTGGCTCGGGCATGACTAATCATGTCTTCAATCTGAATCGCTAAGGCACGATTTTTGTACAGCCGATACCAATTATTTGAAGGGGTTTTTTCTGGCAGACTGGACTGAGCAATAAATCCGCGTTCGAATTGTTCGGCGGTGCGCTTCAGGTGGTGTATTTGATCGAGTATTTTGTTCTTATCTGCCGAGCTTGTCGAATGTTCGGCGCGAACAAAAAGTTTCTTCTCAGTTTCAGAGAATAAAACTTTAAGGGCGCTGCACAAGGCAGCCTGAGCCAGTTCATCCAGATTGGATTTTATTTCTTCGGCATTAACTTTCATTCTGGTGATCATCGCTGCGATCCTGAACGATTTCTCGGTAGATGGCTTGATACGCCTTGGCGCTGGACATCCAGCCAAAATCTTGAGCCATGCCTTGTGCCTGCATGCGCGCAAACTGTGGCGCATCGTGGTACAGCGTTTGGAAATAGCGAACCGCCCAAATAATGGCATCGGTGTCGAGATGATCGATCACAATCCCGGTGGCCGACCCATCGGCTAAGTGTGCCGCATCGGCATGTATGACGGTATCCGCCAACCCGCCCACCCGATGAACAATGGGGCAGGTGCCATAACGCAAGCTATACAGTTGATTTAAACCGCAGGGTTCAAATCGGCTGGGCATTAAAAAGGCATCTGCGCCGGCTTCGAGTTGATGTGCCAAGGATTCGTCGTACCCAATGCGCACCGCGATTTGCTCGGGTCGTTGCGCGGCCAATTGGCGCAATGCTTGTTCGAAACGCAGTTCTCCGCTGCCCAATACCATGACTTGTATGGGTTCATTCGGCAGTTGTTCCAAGGCTTGGATGAGCAGGTCAATGCCCTTTTGCTCAACCAATCGCCCAATGTGCACGAGCAACGGTATGCGCGGCTCTTGCGGCAGCCCGAGTTCGGCTTGTAATTGGGCTTTAATCCGCTGCTTGCCTGCGAGCTGCGAACGACTGAAATGATGGGGCAAGAAATGATCGGTTTCAGGATCCCAATCGGCTCCAATGCCATTCAAAATGCCTTTTAATTTATTCGATTGATGTTGCAATAATCCATCCAGGCCATAACCAAATTTTGGGGTTTGTATCTCTTTGGCGTAGGTTGGGCTGACGGTGGTAATGAAGTCGGAGAAAATAATGCCGCCTTTCATGAACGACATATTGCCCCAGTATTCTAAGGCATCCGCTCGCCATAATGACCAAGGCAGACCCAATCGTTCAAAGGTCGGTCGGTCATACACCCCTTGATAGGCCAGGTTGTGGATGGTAAATACATTTTTGATGGACGGGGTTCCACTCAATAACGCAGGAATCAAGCCGGTTTGCCAATCGTTACTGTGAATAATATCGGGCGTCCAGTGTGCCTCGCCTTCTTGAGTGGCAAAATGCACGACTGCGCGACAAAACAACGCAAAACGATCGGGGTTATCGTGCCATGGGTTGCCATCCGGCCCCATGTACGGGTTGCCCGAACGGGCGGAAAATACCGGGTGGTCTATCAAGTAGACCGGCAAGTCGCTGTCTTTGAGTTGGCCCGAACGAATGGTGACGGGCTGGCCTAAAATTTCGGGCTGCCAAACCGTGCCATCTGCCACGAACCAGTCAGCGCGCGTTGCGGCATAGTGCGGCAGGACGACGCGCACATCCACGCCCAATGCGCGCAAAGCCAAAGGGAGAGCGCCCGATACATCGGCCAATCCACCGGTTTTTACCAATGGAAACATCTCACTCGTGGCAAACAGTATCTTCATGCGGCGGTTCCTTCGGGCAAAAAACTCAACGAATTTTTAACACAATGGCAGATAAAGCGGGCAGTGTCATGCGCAACTGACTTGGGTGGCCTTGGTACGGGGTGTCCGGTTGCAGGGTAATGGCGAGGTCGGTATCGCTACCGCCGAACACCGCCGCATCGGTATCCAGCAACACTTCAGCGCGGGCGCCCGCTGGCACGCCGATGGCATAACCGCTGCGTGTGATGGGCGTGAAGTTGATGACCGTGAGGGTAGTTTCATGATCGCTGTGCCGGTAGAAACTGATGACCGAATGTTGCCGATCATTGCAGTCGTTCCAGCTAAACCCTTTCGAATCAAAATCGTGGATATGCAGAGATTTTTCGCTGCGATACAAGTGATTCAAAGCGGCGGATAATTTTTGAATGCCTTGGTGCAATGGAAATTGCAGTACCCACCAATCCA
>DYMR01000005.1:8822-24956 GCA_020721485.1 Halothiobacillus neapolitanus
TTATTGTGATGATACTGGCGATGAATGGGATCTTCTTGGAAATAGCGCAGCGTGTCGTTCATCCACCCCATATTCCATTTCATGGTGAATCCTAATCCACCGACTTCTGGGGGGCGGGACACCAACGGCCAAGCGGTCGATTCTTCCGCCATGATCATGGTGCCGGGAACGCGGGTGTGGGTGGTGTGATTGAGTTGCCGTAAGAAATCAATCGCTTCAATATTTTCTCGCCCGCCATAAGCATTCGGCAGCCAGTCGCCGGCTTCGCGCGAGTAATCCAAATAAAGCATGGAGGCGACGGCATCGACCCGCAGGCCGTCAATATGCATTTCTTCCAACCAAAATAGGGCGGAGCCAATTAAAAAATTACGGACTTCATTGCGACCGTAATTGAAAATCAGCGTACCCCAATCCCTATGTTCACCGCGACGAGGGTCCTCATGTTCATAGAGTGCGGTGCCATCGAATCGGGCGAGCGCAAAATGATCGCGGGGAAAGTGTGCGGGTACCCAATCAAGAATGACCCCAATACCCGCTTGATGGAGTTGATCAACAAAATATCGAAAATCTTCGGGGGTGCCAAAACGGGCAGTTGGGGCGTAATAACCGGTTGTTTGATAGCCCCATGAGCCATCAAAGGGATGCTCGGTAATGGGCAGAAGTTCGATATGGGTGAAGCCTTGTTCTTGTATATACGGAATCAATCGCGCAGCCAATTCACGATAATTCAGAAACTTTTGTTCATTCTGCTGCCAAGAGCCTAAATGGACTTCATAAATACTCATGGGCGCGTGGCGCCAATCCGTATTTTGGCGCTGTTTCATCCAGTCACCATCGCTCCAGGTATATTGAGCCGGTGCGGTGATTTTTGCTGCGGTATTCGGGCGCAATTCGAACGCTTGCCCTAATGGGTCAGTGCGGACGGAAATATCGCCGGAATCGCGGTTTTTTAGTTCAAATTTGTACAGATCGCCCGCGCTAAGGCCGGGAATAAATAATTCCCATATGCCATTGGGAATCCGTGCGCGCATGGGGTGCCGGCGGCCATCCCAGTTATTGAAATCGCCCACTACGCTGACGCGGCAAGCGTTGGGCGCCCAAACGCTAAAACGCACCCCGTCGATGCCGTCAATTTGCTGCGGATGGGCGCCCAGCATTTCCCACAGCCGGTAATGATTGCCTTCTGCAAACAGGTGCAGATCCAACTCGCCCAGCAACAGCGGGAATGAATAGGGGTCGATCACGGTGTAGGGCTTAGCCGTTGCATCCAGCGGGGTGATGTGCAGGCTGGGGTGAGCGGGCAGGGCGTTTTTGGCCATTTGCCCACTGAATGCGCCATCCCCCAACGCCGTAAGCTCAATCCACTGCCCTGCATGGGTTTGCACCGCGACGCGCGACGCGTGCGGTTGAAAGCTGTTAAAGCGCATGCCAGCGCCCTCAGCGTGGCTTCCGAGCAGGGCAAAGGGGTCGTGGGAGCGGGCGTCGATCAGGGGGGCGAATTGGGTAAGCAGCATCGAGGGCAAATTCCTTTACATCGGAGCAAAAACAAGTACAGAGCAAGCGGTGTACGGGGTTTTGGCGACTTTTAATGGTGCGAATGACCGCGTGTGGATGGCAACGATCATCATGCAACATGGGGGCGGCGGGTGCCATCTAATTTTTTCATGAAAAGATTTTTGGGAATTACGCTTGACGGTAACAATCACCCGATAGGATTATGCGCTAAGGCACAACAATCCGTTTTGCCAATTGCTTTTATAAGCCTATGTTGAGTAAAGGGAAATTCGTATGTTGATTGAAAGCCCGAAACGACTGGTCAGCCGCATCACCCGTGACACGCTGGCTTTGGTGCTTGCCGGAGGGCGCGGATCGCGTCTGAAGCAGTTGACGGATTGGCGTGCCAAGCCTGCGGTACCGTTTGGCGGTAAGTTTCGGATTATTGATTTTCCTTTGTCAAACTGTGTGAATTCGGGCATTCGCCGAATCGCTGTGCTGACTCAATATAAGGCACACTCGCTCATCAAGCATGTTCAGCAAGGCTGGGGGGCAAATAAACTGGCTCGCGATGAGTTTGTTGAATTGTTACCTGCCCAGCAACGGATTAATGAACAGGCGTGGTATAGCGGGACTGCCGATGCCGTGTATCAGAATATTGATATTTTGCGTACCCATGATGCGGAATATACCCTGATCCTCGCGGGCGATCACATTTATAAAATGGATTATGGCCCGATGCTGGCCTACCATGTGGAAAAAAATGCCGATCTAACCATTGGGTGTATCGAGGTGCCGGTGGCGGAGGCTTCCGCATTCGGCGTGATGGAAATTGATCAGGGCGGTCGAATCAAAAGTTTCTGGGAAAAACCCGAGCAGCCGCCTGAAATGCCGGGCCAGCCGGGAGTTTCTTTAGCTTCAATGGGTATTTATGTATTTAATACTCGGTTTTTGTTCGAGCAATTGATTCATGATGCCGATGATCCGAAGTCCGAACATGATTTCGGCAAAAACATTATTCCGCGCGTCATCAAGAATTATCAGGTGTTTGCCTATCCGTTCCGAGATGTGGCGACCGGCGCGCAGGCGTATTGGCGGGATGTCGGGACGATTGATTCCTATTGGGCGGCTAATCTGGAGTTGATTGGCGTCACGCCGGATTTGAATTTGTATGACACGGAATGGCCTATTTGGACTTATCAAGAACAGTTACCGCCGGCTAAATTTGTGTTTGACGATGAAGATCGTCGGGGTATGGCGGTGGATGCCATGGTTTCCGGTGGATGCATTATCAGCGGCGCGGTGGTACGGCATTCGTTGTTATTTTCCAATGTGGTGGTGAATGCCCATGCCAGTGTCGATCATTCTGTTATTCTGCCGAATGTGGTGATTGGCCAAGGGGCAAAAGTCCGCCGCGCGGTGATTGATAAGGGATGTATTATTCCAGAAGGCATGACGATTGGTTTTGATCGAGCAGAAGACGAGGCGCGTTTCGAGGTGAGCCAAAATGGCATTGTGTTGGTCACGCCCGATATGTTGGGCCAACGGCTACACATGATTCGCTAGAACTGATTCGCCGACTGGGGTGACTGGGGAAAGCCGCACCGGCGCGATGAAGGAATGACCACGATGAACGCAAACAAATTACAAGTTGTGCTGTGTTGGCACATGCACCAACCGGAATACCGTGATCCAAATACGGGGCAATTCCAACAACCCTGGACTTATCTGCATGCCATTAAGGATTATGTGGATATGGCGGCGCATTTGGAGCGTTATCCGGATGCGCGGGCGGTGGTGAATTTTGTACCCATTTTGTTAGAACAGCTCGACGATTACCGCATCCAAATCGACCATTATGCGCAAGGCTTTGATTCGACTTGGTTGCGCGATACGGTATTGAGTTCATTGGTTGCTGCCGAATCGATTACCGATCCTGAGGAGCGAATTCGGGTGGTGCGTGCCCTCACGCGCGCCAATGAAGAGCGATTGGTGCGCCGTTTCGAGCCGTTTCAGGATTTAATTGACCTGTCGCGCGCGCTGCTCACCAGTACGGAGCAGGGTGAATACCTGAGCGATGCCTTTATTAGTGATCTGTCCGTTTGGTATCACTTAGCGTGGATGGGGGAAACGGTGCGACGCACCGATCCGCTGATCCAGCGGTTGATGACACAATCGGGGCGGTTTTCGGTGGATGATCGTCGGGCGTTGCTGGCGCGCATTGGTGAATTGATTGCGGGGATTTTCCCTCGATACCGTGCGTTGGCAGAAGCGGGTCGGGTTGAGTTGTCGATGACGCCCTACGCCCACCCGATCATGCCTTTGCTGCTCGACATGGGGGCGGGAAAGGACACGCTGCCGCAGGATCCGCAACCCACCGGGGCGGCGTATTCGCACGGTGCCGAGCGGGTGAACTGGCATTTGGCGCACGGCTTGGCCGTGTTCGAACGCTATTTCGGCATTCGTCCGGTCGGGTGTTGGCCTTCCGAGGGTGCGCTGTCGGAGCCCACGATTCATGCCTTGGCTCAAGCGGGATTTGCTTGGGCGGCCAGCGGCAACCAAGTTTTGAAGAATTCGCTCGCCCGGCAAGAGCGCTCGGGCGCAGAGGCTTGCGCGCATGCCGTCTGGCAGTTTGATCACCTATCTCCGGCCTTGTTTTTCCGCGATGACGGTTTGTCGGATTTGATTGGGTTTGATTATCAAAAATGGCATGCCGATGATGCGGTGGGCAATTTTATTGGGCACCTGGAACAAATCGCAGAAACCTGCCACGGTGCGGATTCAGTCGTGCCGATTATTCTGGATGGTGAAAACGCTTGGGAGTTTTACCCCGATAATGGCTATTGGCTGTTGGATGCGTTGTATCAACGACTCAGCGCGCACCCCAATATTTTGCTCACGACCTTTGGCGAAGTGGTTCATCGCGCCTCCAGTCGGCGGAAACTCTCGCATTTGGTCGCCGGAAGCTGGGTGTACGGCAATCTCGCCACCTGGATTGGCAGTGATGCGAAAAACCGCGCCTGGGACATGCTGATGACGGCTCGACTCGATTATGAACGGGCGGAAGCCTCGGGTGGCTGGGATGCGGCCACCACCGAGCGCAATCGGCAACAGCTCGGCATTTGCGAAGGCTCGGACTGGTTCTGGTGGTTTGGGGATTACAACCCCGGCGATGCCGTGCGGGATTTCGACGCGCTGTATCGTTTGCACCTGACCCGTCTGTACGAACTGATTGGGCTGCCCGTGCCAGCCGTTTTGGCGCAGCCCATTTGTTTGCCGCCGACCGTGGCCGGCGATCAGGTGGAGGCCGGTGGCATCATGCGGCGTGGCCAATGACGCCGCCCTCGCGTTTTCATGGCGAATTACCCTGCGCGCGGCGGCGTGCGGGCGTGCTGCTGCCCTTGTTCAGCCTGCCGTCGGGCCGTTTCGGCGCCGAAGCCGCGCAGTTTATTGAATACATCGCGGCGGCCGGTTTGACCGTGTGGCAGGTGCTGCCTTTGGGCCCGACACTTTCTGATGGCTCGCCGTATCAATGCAGCTCGTCATTCGCGCTGAACCCGGCGTTTTTGGATGAGGCGGGTTTGCTCGCGGATGCTGCGTTCGTACCCGGAACCTCGCTGGCTGATCGTCGCCGTGGTTTGGGGGCGAGTTCGTCGTTGCAACAGGAATTTGCCGCTTTTCAAGCCGCCACGCCGTGGTTGGCGGGTTATGCCGAATTTATCGTGCTGAAGCAACAGCACGCGCAGGCCGCGTGGTGGCAGTGGCCGGCGGCATGGCGGGATCGAGAACCGCAGGCGCTGCGTACCTTGACCTCAACCCACGCAAACGCCTTGCAGGCGGTGGCGTTCGAGCAATTTATTTTGGATCGACAATGGCGCGAATTGGTGGCGACTGCGCATGCCCACGGTGTGTTGATTTATGGCGATTTGCCGATTTTCGTGGCCGGGGATTCCGCCGATGTCTGGCTGAACCGAGCCGAATTTCAGCTCACTCCGGAGGGATTGCCGACGGTGGTGGCGGGCGTGCCGCCGGATTATTTTTCCGCTACCGGCCAGCGCTGGGGGAATCCGCTGTTTGATTGGTCGGCCATGGCCGCCAACGGGTTTGAGTGGTGGCGGGCACGCATGGCGCGGCACCGCGCATTGTTCGACTGGGTGCGCATCGATCATTTTCGCGGCTTGGCGGCGTACTGGTCGATTCCGGCCACCAGTGACACGGCGATTGATGGCGAGTGGATTGAAGCGCCGGGTGCCGCGTTGTTGACGGCGTTGCGGGCGGACGCGGGCGGCGCGTTGCCGGTGATTGCCGAAGATTTAGGCGTCATCACCGAGGATGTGGTCGCGCTGCGCGAAGACTATGCCTTGCCCGGCATGCGCATCCTGCAATTCGCGTTTGATAGCGATGACCTGAACCCGTATCTGCCGGAAAATCACACGGTGGATTCGGTGGTGTACACCGGCACGCACGATAACGACACCAGTTTGGGCTGGTGGCAAGGGCTGAATCCTGAACTTCAAGCGCGGGTGCGCACAGTGTTGCACTCAGAAGCGGCGATGCCCGGCGCATTGATTGAGGCGGCGTTCGCTTCGGTGGCGGGCTTGGCAGTCATTCCTATGGCGGATTTTTTGGGGTTGGATGGCGCAGGGCGGATCAACACCCCCGGCACCACGCAAGGCAACTGGCGGTGGCGTTTTGACGCCGCGCAGCTCACGCCGGCCATGCAGGCAGACATCGCCGCGATGGTGGCCGCCAGCGGGCGGGGCGCCGCATGAGTCAGCCGTTGATGCCCATCGGCCCTTTGATGGTCGATGTTGCCGGGTTTTCTTTAACCGAATCCGAACGCCATCGTCTGCGGCATCCTGCCGTCGGTGGCGTGATTTTATTCGCCAGAAATTTTGAGTCGCGGGCGCAGTTGATGGCGCTGACTGCCGAAATTCGCGCCCTGCGTCATCCGCACCTGCTGATTGCGGTCGATCAAGAAGGCGGGCGCGTGCAGCGTTTTCGCAGTGATGGCTTTGTCCACCTGCCGCCGATGGGGCAGTTGGGTGCGCTGTTCGAGCGCGACCGCCAAGCCGGGCTGGAGGCCGCGCACAGCCTGGGTTGGCTGATGGCCACGCAACTGCGCATGGCCGGTGTGGATTTGAGCTTCGCGCCGGTGCTGGATTTAAGTCGAGGCATCAGCGGCGTGATTGGCGATCGGGCGTTTGCGCGCGAACCGGCGGCGATTATCGCCTTGGCCGTGGCCTACACAGCGGGCATGCAATCGGCGGGCATGTCGGCGGTGGGCAAACATTTTCCGGGGCATGGTTCGATTGCCGAAGATTCTCACATCGCCCATCCGGTCGATACCCGCAGTTTTTCCACCATCGAACGCGAAGATTTGCGCCCGTTCTTGGGGCTGATTGAGCGCTACATTCCGGGTTTAATGGCCGCGCATGTGATTTATCCGGCAGTGGATGCGCAGCCTGCCGGATTTTCCCGCCATTGGCTGCACAGCCTGCTGCGCGAACGCTGGCAGTACCAAGGCGCGGTATTTTCCGATGATTTAACGATGGCCGCCGCCTCCGTGGCGGGTGATATCGTCGCGCGGGTGGATGCCGCTTTGGCGGCGGGTTGCGATATGGCCTTGATTTGCAACCATCCCGAATGGGTGGATGCGGTGCTCGCCGCGCGTTCGTTCGCGCCCGAACCCGTGCGGGAAACCCGACTGGCGCGCCTGATGGGGCACGGCACCGTGCCGAGCGAGGCGCATTTTCAACACGACCCGCGCCGTGTGCGTGCGCTGGCTTGGGTCGAGCGGCTGCGGGATCCCCGCGCGGAAGCCGATGCGGGCTGGTTTTTGAATGAGCAATAATCCTTGGGCAAACCCCCTCGTACTTCCTGTGAATACTTTCTGGGAACACCGCCGTGACTGAGGCGGATGGCGCCGTGACGGCGGCAACGCGAGCGGCGTGGTTGGCGCAGGCTGACTGCTTGGTGTCGGATGCGCAGATGCAGCAGGCGTATGACCGCATGGCGCGCGACATCACAGAGCAAATCGCGCAGGACTGTCCGGTGATGTTGGTGGTGATGACCGGCGGGCTGGTAGCGGCGGGGCAATTGCTGGCGCGGCTGTCGTTCCCGCTGGAGATCGACTATGTCCACGCCACGCGTTATCGCGGCACGCAGGGCGGCGAGATTGAGTGGCGCGCGCGCCCGACCCGAGATTTGGCGGGTCGCACGGTGCTGATTGTGGATGATTTGCTTGATGAAGGCGTCACCCTGGCTGCCGTGCGCGACTGGTGCCAATCCGTTGGCGCAGCACGGGTACTGTTGGCGGTGGCGGCCATTAAAGACTTACCCATGCGCCAGGATAACGGCAACGACAACGACCACGAGCGCCCCGTGCCGGATTTCGTGGGGGTGTCGATTCCAGATCGGTTCGTGTTTGGCGAAGGCTTGGATTACGACGGCTATTATCGAAATGTTCGCGGTATTTTCGCCTTGGCAACATCCCGATAAACCTCGATTCACACAGGAAATTCAACATGCATTTGGCGATTATCGGCGGCACCGGCTTGAGTCAGTTGGATGGATTGGAATCGGTGCGGCATCAGGTGATTTCCACCCCGTATGGCGAACCGTCCGGCCCGGTGAGCATCGGCCAAATGGCGGGTTGCGAAGTCGTATTTCTGCCTCGGCATGGCTACAACCACCGCATTCCGCCGCACGGCATTAACTACCGCGCCAATTTATGGGCGTTGAAAGAATTGGGCGTAGAGCGGATTTTGGCGGTGTCGTCGGTCGGCGGCATCGCGCCCGGCATGCAACCGGGAGCGCTCTGCGTGCCGGATCAAATCATTGATTACACTTGGGGCCGCCCCAACACCTTTTTCGAAGGAGATCTGGAGGCCGTCACGCATGTGGACTTCAGCTATCCCTACGATGCGGATTTGCGCGCCTCGTTATTGCGGGCGGGCGCGGCCTTGTCGATTCCGCTGATGGATGGCGGCACCTACGGCGCAACGCAGGGACCGCGTTTGGAAACCGCCGCCGAAATCCAACGGATGCAGCGCGATGGTTGCGATGTGGTCGGGATGACCGGCATGCCCGAGGCCATTCTCGCGCGGGAGTGCGACATTCGATACGCCAGCTTGAATGTGGTGGCCAATCGCGCGGCGGGGATGAACGGCGGCGGGCTGGTCGATTTTCATGAAATCAACCAAACCATTCGCGACCGCATGGCCGCCGTGCGCCGGTTGTTTTTGCACCTGCTCAATACCCGAGATTGTGCAGTGTGCGGCAACGCGGCCTCGGCGGCGCCGGTTTGCGCGGCGGGTGCTGCAAAACTCAAGCCGGATGCGTAGAATGCGGCGTTCAATTTACACCGTTTAGGTTTGAGCCCCGATGTCCCAGCCGACCCGTTACACCGGTCTGATCGACCGCTACCGCCGCCATCTGCCCGTTACCGACAGCACCCCGGTCATTAGCTTGGGGGAGGGGAATACCCCGTTGATTCGGCTGAATAATTTGCCGAAATTGCTCGAGCTGGATCTGGATATTTATGTCAAGTATGAGGGGCTGAACCCGACCGGTTCCTTCAAAGATCGCGGCATGACCATGGCCGTGACCAAAGCGGTCGAAGCGGGCTCGCGGGCGATTATTTGCGCTTCTACCGGCAACACCTCCGCCGCCGCCGCCGCCTATGCCGCCCGCGCGGGCATTACCGCCTTCGTTCTGATTCCCGATGGCAAAATCGCCATGGGCAAGCTCGCCCAAGCCATGATGTACGGCGCAGTCACCCTGCAAATTCGCGGCAATTTCGATGATGGCATGCGCTTGGTGAAAGAAGTCGCGGACCATGCGCCGGTCACCATCGTCAACTCCGTCAACCCGTATCGCTTGCAAGGCCAGAAAACCGCTGCGTTCGAAATCATCGAAGAATTGGGACGCGCGCCGGACTACCATTGCCTGCCGGTCGGCAATGCGGGCAATATCACCGCGCATTGGATGGGGTATTGCGAGTCATCGGCGGATTCCGGCCATCAACTCACCGAATCGTGCGCGTTTTGCGAAGGCGAGTGTGCGTTCGTCCACGGCGCGATCTGCCGCAACCGGCCAAAAATGGTGGGTTATCAAGCGGCGGGGTCGGCGCCCTTCATTCGCGGCGCTATGGTCGATCACCCCGAAACCCTTGCCACCGCGATTCGCATTGGTCATCCGCAAAGCTGGGATCGTGCGTGGAAGGTCATGCAAGAGTCGGGCGGTTGGTTTGCTGAGGTGACGGATGATGAAATCCTTGCGGCGCAGCGCTTATTGACCCAGCACGAAGGTGTGTTCTGCGAACCGGCTTCGGCGGCTTCGTTGGCGGGTCTGATTAAAGATGCCAAAGCGGGCAAACTCAAAGCCGGCGCCACGGTCGTGCTGACCCTCACGGGCAATGGCTTGAAAGACCCGGACACCGCCATCGCGCAGTGCGAAGGCCGCTTAGGGTCTGGCGAACGGTCGAAAATGTTGACCATCGATGCCAATTTGGATGCGGTGCGGGGCGCGATTCTCGACCATATGTAAGTCGGCAAAGGCCGCCGCCATCTGGCCATCTATTTTTGGCCATCATCGGTGGGATGTTGTGAGTGGCCACTGCGGTGGCCGTGGTGTGTATCAATAGTTGTTGCAGGAATATCGTGAACGATCAATTTGCCCGAATCGGCCGCTTGCCGCCTTATGTGTTCAATATCATTGGTGAACTGAAAGCCAAAGCGCGCGCGGCGGGCGAAGACATTATCGACTTCGGCATGGGCAACCCCGATCAGCCCACGCCGCAACACATTGTGGATAAGCTGATTGAAACCGTGCGCCGGGGCGATACGCACCGGTATTCGCAGTCCAAAGGGATTCCGCGTTTGCGTCGCGCCATCGCCAATTGGTACAAAACGCGCTACGCGGTGGATATTGATCCGGAAAAAGAAGCTATTGTCACGATTGGCTCGAAAGAAGGCTTGGGTCATCTCGCCATGGCGACGCTGTCCGCCGGGGATACCGTGCTGGTGCCGAATCCGGCCTACCCGATTCATCCCTACGGCAGCGTGATCGCAGATGCGGATATTCGCCATGTGCGCCTCACACCGGAAGTGGATTTTTTTGAAGAGCTTGACCGGGCGATCAAAGAAACCTGGCCGAAGCCGAAGATGCTGATTTTGAACTTCCCGGCCAACCCGACCACGCAGTGCGTCGATCTGCCGTTTTTCGAGCGCGTGGTCGAAATTTGCCGCGAGGCGGGTATCTGGATCGTGCACGATCTGGCCTATGCCGACATCGTGTTCGATGGCTATGTGGCGCCGTCGATCCTGCAAGTACCGGGTGCCAAAGACATTGCCGTAGAGTTTTTCACCCTGTCGAAAAGCTACAACATGCCCGGCTGGCGCGTCGGCTTCATGGTGGGCAACCCGACCTTGGTCAATGCCTTGGCGCGGATGAAATCCTACTTTGATTACGGCACCTTCACGCCAATTCAAGTGGCGGCCATCCTCGCGCTCGAAGGCGACCAATCCTGCGTCAAAGAAATCAGCGATATGTACCAAAAACGGCGCGATGTGCTCTGCGAAGGGCTCAATTCCGCCGGTTGGCCGGTCGAACCGCCGAAGGCCACCATGTTCGTGTGGGCGAAAATCCCGCCGCTGTTCGCGCATTTGAAATCTCTGGAATTCACCAAGTTGCTGCTGAACGAGGCCAAAGTGGCAGTCTCGCCGGGGATTGGGTTCGGCGATTATGGCGACGACTATGTCCGGTTCGGTTTGATCGAAAACGAACACCGCAGCCGCCAAGCCATTCGCGGCATCAAGGCCATGTTCCGTAAAGAAGAACAGCGGCGCGCGGCGGAAGGAGCCAAGGCATGACGGATTCCGCGCACACCGCGCTGCCACCGGTTCGGGTCGGGCTGCTGGGGCTCGGCACGGTCGGCGGCGGCGTCATCAATGTATTGCAACGCAATGCCGATCAAATCGCCCGCCGCTGCGGGCGCCGCATCGAGATCATTCATGCCGCTGCCCGACGGCTGGATGCGCCGCGCATTTGTTCGCTGGATGGCATTCTTCTGACCACTGACCCGATGTCGGTGGTGGAAAATCCTGCGGTTGATATTGTCGTTGAGGTCATGGGCGGAATGAACCCGGCGCATGCCCTGATCGAGCGCGCGCTCAGCCTCGGCAAGCCCGTGGTCACGGCCAACAAAGCGCTGATTGCGCACGAAGGCAATGCCTTGTTCGAGCGCGCCGAAGCGCAGGGCACCTTGGTGGCGTTCGAGGCGGCCGTTGCGGGCGGCATCCCGATCATCAAATCCCTGCGTGAAGGATTGGCCGCTAACCGCATCGAATGGCTGGCGGGCATCATCAACGGCACCGGCAATTTTATTCTTACCGCCATGCGTGATGCCGGGCGCAGCTTTGCCGATGTGCTGGCCGAAGCGCAGGCGCTGGGCTACGCCGAAGCGGACCCGGCGTTCGATGTCGAAGGCATTGATGCCGCGCATAAACTTACGATTATGGCGGCGATTGCCTTTGGGATGCCGCTCAAATTCGACGGCGTGTACACCGAAGGCTTAAGCGCGTTGCAGACCGAAGATGTGCGCTATGCCCGCGAACTCGGCTATCAAATCAAACAGTTGGGCATCGCGCGCCGTCATCCCGAGGGCGTGGAATTGCGCGTTCACCCCACGCTGATCCCTGAACGGCGGCTGTTGGCCAATGTCGATGGCGTCAAAAATGCCGTGCTGGTGTGGGGCGATGCGGTCGGGCCGACGCTGTTTTACGGCGCGGGGGCGGGCGCGGAACCGACCGCCTCGGCCGTGGTGGCGGACTTGGTTGATGTCGTGCGCACGCTCACCGCCGACCCCACGCATCGCGTGCCGCATTTGGCCGTGGTGCCGAGCGAGGTCAGCGACCTGCCGGTGCTGCCGATGTCGGAAGTGACCACCGGCTATTATCTGCGGCTGATGGTGCGCGACCAGCCCGGTGTGTTGGCGAACATTGCCCGCATCTTGGCCGATCACGGCATCAATATTGAAGCGATGATTCAGAAAGAGGCCAGCGAAACCAGCGCGCATCTGCCGATTGTTCTGCTCACGCATCCGCTGCGCGAGGCGGTGATGAACCGCGCGATCCTCGCGATCGAAGCGCTCGACTCCGTGCAAGCGCCGGTCGTGCGGATTCGCGTGGAGTCCTTGGCGGGGTAATCCTCGTTCACAGCCGGATACGCGGGCTGTTGGAATTTTGACACCCGGTTATTCGACTGACTTAAAGCCCATCATTCGTGATGGGCTTTTTAATTTATCGCTATTAAATCATTATGTTGCGGAATGTTCTGCGAAATTGGCACGCGCCGTGCTTTATAACAGTCATCGTTCCTTGAGGATACGGATCATGGCTGCTTACCGCTCGAATATCGATGATGCCCTGGCTGATGGCCGGAGTTATCGGCTGCGTGTGCCGGAAGCGGCCACCTCGCCGGCCTTGTCGGTGGATGCCACCGCCGTGAAATTATCCTTGATGCATTTGGCGCAGCGGTATCTTGATCCGAATAGCCTGCTGAACGCGGTGTTCGATGCCCTCACCGCCTATCTGCCTTTGATCGGTTTTGCGTGGGTGCAAGAGCACACGCAGATTCAAACGCCGTCTTTCGTGCCGTCCTTCGCGCCGGAATCCAGTACACACCAGAGTTTAACCTTACGCGATGAGGAGCAAATCGTTGGCCAGTTGAGTATCCAAAGCGAGCGCCCCTTATCCGATACCGAATTGCGTTGGCTGGAAAAAATGATGCAATCCGTGGCGTTGGCGCTGCGCAACACGGTAATTTTTCAAAACGCTTTGCAGGCAGCGCAAATGGATCCGCTCACCGGCTTGGAAAACCGCCGGGCGTTTGATGTGCAAATCGCGCGGGAACAAGCGCAGTTTGTCCGCTATGGGCTGAATTCCAGCCTAGTGGTGATGGATCTGAATGGCTTCAAAGCGATAAATGACACTTGGGGCCATGATGTGGGCGACCGGTTACTGGCGCATTTCGCCGCCGGGTTGCGCAGCATTATTCGGGAAACCGATCATGTGTATCGTTTTGGGGGGGATGAGTTTTGCGTCTTGTTGCCGGGCACGGGGCACTACGGTGCCAAAAAAATGACGGCTCGGCTGGATGCGTGGCTGGCCAGTCATGAATTGGTGCTGCAATCCGGCGAACGCCTGACCGTGCGCACCAGTTACGGTTGTGCCGTGCCGGAAAAAGAATCGGATTGCCGCGATTGGTTTCGTCGTGCCGACCAGGATTTGTATCAAAACAAACGCGCCTTGCGCAGTTGCGCGGCGTGATGCGGGGCGCGCTGACGCGGCCAGATGCGTGATCGACGGATGAAAAAGCATCGCGCTGCGGTTAAGCTACAGCGCGAACCGTGTGTCTGAAGGTAGACGCACCCCGATTCAACGCCCAAACGCTCAAGGCGATCATCACGGAGTACGCAACATGGCCAAGGCAGAAGCGGTCGAAAAAGAAGAAGCCCCCAAACCGGCGGGCGGTGGCAACAAAATGGTCACGATTTTGATGATCGTGATTATTTTATTGTTGGTGGCGGTGATGGGTGTGGGCGCCATGCTCTTGCTGAAAAAGCCGGCGGCCGATGGCGGCCATGCGGCCACGACCGAACAATCTGCCGATGCACACGGCGATAAGAAAGCCGATGGCGCCGATCATAAAGGCGAGCCGATCACCATCCCGCTGGGTCAACCCGTAACCGTCAATCTTTCGGCACCCAACGATGCCAGTTTGTTGCAGGTCGAGCTGGATTTGATTACCTATGACCACGCGGCCGATGCGGCGGTGAAGGCCAATCGCGGGGAAATCATCAACAACATCATGTTGGCCTTGAGCGATGTCAATGCTGCCAAGTTGCGCACCCGTGAGGGCAAAGAAGCGTTACAAAAAGAATTGAAAGACACCGTGAATGCGGTGTTGGAAAAGCGCGCGGGCAAGAAGGATCTGATTGCCGATGTGTTTTTTACCAAACTATTGATGCAATAGAAGGAACGGCGTGTGGGCGGGGCAGATATTCTTTCGCAAGATGAAATTGATGCCCTGCTGAACGGCGTCGATGAGGGGGATGTCGCGACGGAAGAGGGCGTGGGCGATCCCGCGCAAGCCCGCTCGTATGACCTCACCTCGCAAGAGCGCATCGTCCGGGGGCGGCTGCCCACGCTGGAGATGCTCAACGAACGCTTCGCGCGTAACTTCCGGATTCGCTTGGTTTCGATGCTGCGGCGCACGGTCGATATTTCGATCGAAGGCGTGCGCATGGTCAAGTACAGCGAATATTCCCATTCGCTGTATGTGCCCACCTCACTCACCCTCGTGCATGTGCGCCCGTTGAAAGGGGTGGGCGTGTTTATGATGGAATCGCAGCTTGTGTTCAAGCTCGTCGATAATTTTTTCGGCGGATTTGGCATGCACGCCAAAATCGAAGGGCGGGATTTCACGCCCACCGAATTACGGGTCATCACCCGAATTTTGGAACAGGCGGTCGATGAAGTGCAACGCTCTTGGGCGCCGATTTACCCCATTCAATTTCAAACCGTTAGCCACGAAATGAACCCGCAGCTGGCGAACATCGTTTCCGGCACGGAAGTGGTGGTGGTCAGCAGTTTTCGGATCGAGGTAGAAGGCGGCGGCGGCAAATTCGATATTGTCTTCCCGTATTCGATGATCGAGCCGGTGCGGGATTTACTGGATGGCGGGCTGCAAGGCGATCGGCTGGAGGTGGATGAACGCTGGAGTTCCGCCCTGCGCCGTGAGCTGGGTTTGGCCGAAATTGAATTGGTGGCGCAGTTGGGCGATGCGCGCTTGATGCTATCCGATCTGGCGCAAATCAAACCCGGCGACATTATTCCGTTTGAAATGCCCGAGCAAATCGTGCTCACCGCCGCTGGTTTGCCGCTGTATGCCGGCAAACTGGGCGCGCACCGTGGGAATAAAGCCATTCGGATTGATGGGCCGATGCCTGAACGGCTGGAGCGCAGCATCCACCCCAATGAGGCACTGCGGGCGCAGGCCACCAAACCTTCCGCTGTTGAGGAGTAAATCATGGCTGAAAGTAACGACATGGACGATTGGGCGGCCGCAATGGCGGAACAGGCCGATTCAGAGGCCGGCGCCGCCAAAGCGACCCCTTTGGATCAATTTGAGACGCAAAAAACTCATGGCGGCGAGGAAAACCCCATCAATCTTGAGGTTTTGATGGATGTTCCGGTCGCCATTTCGATGGAAATTGGCCGCACCAACATCAACATCCGCAATTTGTTGCAATTGAACCAAGGCTCCATTGTGGAGTTGGATCGTTTGGCCGGAGAACCGCTGGATGTGCTCGTCAACGGCACCTTAATCGCGCGCGGCGAAGTCGTCGTGATTAACGAAAAATTCGGCATCCGCCTGACCGATGTCATCAGTCCGGCGGAACGGATTCGGAAATTGCGTTGATGCGTTTATTTTGGGGACTTCGGATGCGTTGTGACACCCCCTTGTCTTTGATGGGGGCGGGATGCGGGCTATCTACGCCAACGCCGGAGCCGAGCCGTATGACCCATTCCCTCTTGAAAGATGAGGGATGCGGGCTATCTACGCCAACGCCGG
>DYMR01000129.1 GCA_020721485.1 Halothiobacillus neapolitanus
GCCTGAATTCAGCCTCGCGCTGTGGCATGGGCTGAATGCGCCACTATTGATGAGCTTGATCGCGCTCAGCGGCGGCGTGCTGCTGTACCGATTCCGCCGGCCGATGCAGCGCTGGCACGATCACAGCCTGGCGAAAATTTCGGCGGCTCGGTTGTTCTGGCGGCTGCATACCGCGCTGGAATCCGGTGCGGAAGGCGTCACTCGGCGGTTTGACCAAGGCCGGCTCCAGCCGATGCTGATCGGCACCCTGTTGGCGGCGGTTTTCGCCACCGGCTTGGGGTTTGTCTTATTTTCCGCGCCGTTGCTCGGCAACAGCCCCGCGCCGGCGATGGATTGGATCACCGCGCTGGGCATGGTCGGCATGATCGGGGCGAGCGGGCTCGTGCTGCGCAGCCACCCGCAGCGGCTCTTGGCGCTGCTGTGGATGGCGGTGATTGGCCTCGGCGTTTCCCTGCTTTTTCTACGGTTCTCCGCGCCGGATTTGGCGCTGACCCAACTCTCGGTGGAAGCCATCACCATCTTGCTGATGCTGCTGGCGCTGCGGCACCTGCCCGCCCAAAGTCAGCCCGAACCCCTGCCCCGCCGCCTGCGGGATGGCGGACTTGCGCTGCTCATCGGCATCGGCATCACCTTGTTCACCGGCGCGATCATGACGCGCAGCACCGACAGCATCGCGCATTATTTTCTGGCCAACAGCCTCACCGGCGGCGGCGGGCACAATGTGGTGAATGTGATTCTGGTGGACTTCCGGGGCTACGACACCTTTGGCGAAATCAGCGTGCTGGCCTTGGCCGCCCTCTCCATATTCGCGCTGCTCGATCACCTCCGCGTTCCCCGTCCCGCAGGCACCCCCAGCGCACTGCGATTAGCGCATGCCCCACTGTTCAAAAGCCTGCTGCCACTGTTGTTCCCGCTGACCGTCCTGTTCGCGGTGTACCTGCTGTTGCGGGGGCATAACGCGCCGGGTGGCGGATTTATCGCCGGTTTGGTCGCCGCCGCCGCGCTCTTGCTGGTGTATTTGGGGTTTGGCGCGCACAAAAGCGCCCGCTGGCTGCCGCTTTCCACCCACGGCGCTTTGGCCTTGGGCTTGGGTTTGGTGCTGGCGACCGGATTGGCCGCCCTGCTGTTCCAACGCCCGTTCCTCACCTCCGCCTTCGGCCACTGGCACCTGCCGCTGCTGGGCGAAATCGAGCTGGCGAGCGCCATGGTGTTCGATTTGGGCGTATTTTTCGTTGTTCTCGGCGCGGGCGTGATGATGCTTACCCGCTTGGCGGCTGTGCCAGAAATTGAGCCGGAAAACAAACCGGAAATCCTGCCAATCGCCATGCCAAAAACGCCTCAAAACGATCCCCAACCGGAGGCACGCCCATGATGATCTGGCTGTTTGCCGGGCTGATCGGCTCGCTCACCGCCGCCGGGGTGTACTTGACTCTGCGCGCGCAAACCTTCCCCGTCGTGCTCGGGCTGACCCTGCTCTCTTATGCGGTCAACCTCTTCCTGTTCGGCATGGGGCGGCTGAACACCAACGCCGCCGCCGTGCTCGGCGCGAACGCGACCTACACCGACCCACTGCCGCAAGCGCTGGTGCTCACAGCGATTGTGATTGCCTTCGCCATGACCGCCTTCGTGATCGTGCTCGCCCTGTTCACCCGCCACACGCTCGGCGGTGATGGGGTCAACGGCGAATCCTCGGATCGGAGGGATTCGTGATGTCACTCGCCCTGCCCGCTCTGCACAACCTGTTGGCCGTTCCCGTGCTGCTGCCGATTCTCGCCGCCACCGTGCTGATCGCCCTACCGCGCCGCTGGCTCGCCGCGCAGCGCCTCATCAGCGGGCTGAGCGTGCTGGGCCTGTTGGCCGCGACCATCGCACTCTGGCTGGGCGATGCCGGTCACTCGATTCTGGTCTACCCAATGGGCGACTGGCCCGCGCCGTTCGGCATTGTGTGGGTGTACGACCCGCTGGCTGGCTTGATGCTGCTGCTGACCGCGACGGTGGCGCTCATCAGCCTGCTGTACGCCATCGGCAGCGACACGGAATCGCAGGGCGCGCATTTTCATGCCCTCTTTCAAGCGCAATTATTTGGTTTGAATGGCGCATTCCTCACCGGCGATGTGTTCAACCTGTTCGTGTTTTTTGAAGTGCTCCTGCTCGCCTCCTACGGGCTGATGCTGCACGGCGGCGGCGCAGCGCGCGGACGCGCGGGCTTGCATTACCTCATCATCAACCTCGTCGGCTCTACGCTGTTTCTGTTTGCGGTCGGCGCACTGTACGGCGTACTCGGCACCCTGAATCTGGCGGATCTGGCGCAGCGCATCAGCACCGCCCCCGCCGAACAATACCCGCTGATCGCCGCCGCCAGCTTGATGCTGTTTGTGGTGTTCGCCATCAAAGCCGCCGCCTTCCCCTTGTATTTATGGCTGCCCGCGACCTACGCCGAAACTTCCGCCCCCGTCGCCGCCCTGTTCGCCATCATGACCAAGGTGGGGCTGTACGCCATGCTGCGAGTCCACGGCACACTATTCGCCGCCGATACCGCCCCCGCCGCGCTGCGCGATCTGCTCGCGCCGTGGTGGCTGTGGCTCGGCATCGCCACCTTAATCATGGCCACGCTTGGCGTCTGGGCGGCGGCATCCTTGCGGCGGCAAATCGCCTATCTGGTGCTGACTTCCGTCGGCACGCTGCTGATCGCTCTGGGCTTGAATTCAGCTGCCGCACTGACCGGCGGGCTGTATTACTGGGTGCAAAGCACCCTGCTGACGGCGGGATTTTTCCTGCTGGCCGATGCGATTGTGCGCGCCCGGGGCCACGATGATTGGCGGGTCGCGGCGGCCATTCGCCCCTTCGCCCCCTTGGCCATCCTGTTTTTCGTGTATGCCGTGGCGCTCGTCGGGCTGCCGCCTTTCAGCGGATTCATCGGCAAGGCATTGATTCTTAAAGCTGCGCTGGACAGCCCCCTCGCGCCCGCCATTTTCGCCACGGTCCTCATCAGCAGCGTGTTGCTGGTGGTGGCGTTGGCGCGCAGCGGTTCTGCGCTGTTCTTCCAACAGCAAAACTGCCCGCCACCGGCATGGGCGCTTACGCGCAGCAGTTGGCTCGCCATTGCTTTACCCTTGGGTTTGATGATCGGCTGGGTAGTTGCGGCGGGCGCCATCACCCACGCGCTGGCACAGACCAGCCAACAACAACTCGATACCGCCCGTTATCTGCGCGCCGTGTTCGAGCCGACGGGTTTCGCGCCACACACCGGGGCGCAGCCATGAATCAGACCATCATGAGGGGTCGGTCATGAGGATTCGATCATGAGGAGTCGGTCATGAGGAGTCGGTCATGAGGAGTCAGTCATGAGACTTGTCCACGCATGGCGTCACCGTCCAGGGCTCGTGCTCTTGCTCTGGGCGACCTGGTTGATGATGACCAACAGCCTTGCCGTCGGGCAAATCCTGCTCGGCGTACTCTTGGCCAGCGTCATCGGCGCCTACGCGCCCCGCTTCGAACAACCGCCGCTGCGGATTCGCCGCCTGCCCGCCTTAATCGCCTACGGCGGCCTCCTGCTCTGGGACATTCTGCGCGCCAATCTCACCGTAGCGCGGCAAGTATTGGGGCCGGTTCGCGCCCTGCAACCGGCATTTTTAGAAGTCCCGTTAAGCGCCAGCCACCCCCTCGTCATCAGCCTGTTCGCCAGCACCATCACCTTAACCCCCGGCACGGTTTCCTGCGAACTCTCGGCCGACCGGCGCTTTTTGCGCGTTCACGCCCTGCACAGCACCGATCCTGCTGCCGATACCGCCGCGCTGAAAGCCCGCTACGAAACCCGCCTCATGGCGATATTCGATGCACCCCGGAGTCCCGCATGAGTGCGCCCTGGCTCTCCTTCGCGCTGATGATCGGCCTGGGATTGGTCGGCCTGGCCGTGGTGTTTGCCGCTTGGCGACTTTGGCGCGGACCCAGCCTGCCCGACCGCATCCTCGCGCTCGACACCCTCACCCTCAACGCCATCGCGCTGATCGTGTTGTTCGGCCTGTGGGTTGAAAATCAAATCTACTTCATTGCCGCCCTATTGCTGGCCGTGCTGGGCTTTACCAGCACCGTCGCCCTCAGCCAATACGCCCTGCGGCAGCGCGTGATCGAACCCAATGATGTGGATGAGCATGATCGCGAATCGACCGACCCTCAGTCGAAAGAGCGGTCGAAAGGGCGGTCAGAAGATCAGCCGGAGAAGCCCCATGATTGACCTGCTGCTGAACGGCCTCATCGCCCTCTTGGTATTAATCGGCAGCAGCTTCGTACTGCTCGGCTCATTCGGCCTCATCAAATTACCCAATCTACACATGCGGTTACACGCCCCAACCAAGGCCGCCACGCTCGGCTTAACCGCCCTGCTACTCGCCTCATCGCTGTTTTTTTCATGGCGGGAAAGCCACTTTATTGTCGATGAATGGCTGGTGATTCTATTTTTATGGCTTACCGCCCCGATTGGCGCTCTGTTGATCGCCAGCGCCGCCCGCCCCCGACATACGCCAGAATCGACCGCCAACGAGGCGCAACCGGTAGATCGTTCCTGATACTATTCAGTCCCTTATTATTTCCGCACGCCGCCGCCCCATGACTGCTTTCTCCTCCAGCGCCCGCGCCGATGAATTAATCAAATTCAACGCGTTATCCAACCAATGGTGGGATGAGCACGGCGCGTTCGCCGCGCTGCACGCCATCAACCCCCTGCGGCGCGCATTCATCACCGCCCACAGCCCGCTCAACGGCCTGCGTGTCCTCGATGTGGGCTGTGGCGGCGGAATTTTGAGCGAAGCGCTGGCGGAATCTGGCGCACAAGTCACCGCGCTCGATCTGGCCGCCGACGCCCTCGCCGCCGCCCGCCAACATGCCGAACACAACGGCCTGCACATCGACTATCGACTGGCGGACATCCTCCCCTTCGCCGCCGAGCACGCCGGCGAATTTCCCGTCATCACCTGCATGGAAATGCTGGAACATGTCGATGAACCCGCCCGCATCGTCGCCGCCCTGGGCGAAGCCGTCGCACCGGGCGGCTGGGTGTTTCTCTCCACCCTCAATCGCAATCCAAAATCCTGGCTGTTCGGCATCGTCGCGGCAGAATATGTCCTCAAACTCGTCCCGCGCGGCACCCACGACCACCGCCGCTTCATCACCCCCGCCGAACTCGCCCGCATGGCGCGCGCCGCCGGGCTCACCCCCGTCGCCACCTCCGGCATCACCTACCACCCGCTCACCCGCCAATACGCCCTCAACCCGCGCGATTTGGCTGTGAACTACCTGATGGCCTGCCGTCGTGCACTGGATTAAACCGCCCGCTCAGCCGCTGCGGGCGGTGCTGTTCGATTTAGATGGCACCCTGCTCGACACCGCGCCCGACATGGCACAAGCGCTGAATCGACTGCGGCTCGAATGCAACCGCCCGCCGCTGCCGTTCGACGCCATTCGCCCGCAGGTATCCAACGGCGCGCGCGGACTGCTGGAACTGAGTTTCGGCCTCAGTCCCGGCAAAACCGGCTTCGACCTCCTGCGCGACCGATTCTTGCAGCTCTACCGCCAAGACATCGCCGGCCAAACTCAAGCGT
>DYMR01000130.1 GCA_020721485.1 Halothiobacillus neapolitanus
CAGCCACCCTCAAAAGGGAGGGTGTTCACCATGAATTGAGAGGCTATCGCTCATGATGCCGAGGCTCGCGCGCTAAAAGCTGCGACACCGCTTCGCGCGCGGGCACGCCCTCGTACAGCACTTGATACACGGCCTGCACAATCGGCATATCCACGCCGAAGCGCGCCGCCAGCCGCATGCCTTCCGCCGTCGCGCCGATTCCCTCGACGGCTTGGCCAATGGCCGACACCGCTTCTTCGCTGCGATAACCCTGCGCCAATTTCAGGCCGAATCGACGGTTGCGCGATTGGTCATCGGTGCAGGTCAGCACCAAATCCCCCACGCCCGCCAACCCCATGAAAGTTTCCATCCGCGCGCCCATCGCCGCGCCAAGGCGCATCAACTCGGCCAAGCCGCGCGTAATCAGCGCCGCGCGGGCATTGGCACCGAAGCCGAAGCCATCGGCCACGCCCGCCGCAATCGCCAGCACATTTTTCAGCCCGCCTGCCAGCTCGACACCCGCCACATCGGCGGTGGGATAGGTGCGTAAACGGGCGTTGCGCAGGGTGGCGGCCACGGTTTCCGCCGACGCCACGCTCGCGCTGGCCACGGTAATTGCGGAGGGTTTGCCGGTGGCGACTTCATGGGCGAAGGTGGGGCCGGAAATCACTACAAAGCGTTCCGGCGCGAGGTAATCCGCCGCCAATTGACTGATGAACCGCCCGGTGCCGGGCTCAAAGCCCTTGGCGGCATTGACGATCAGCGCCTCGGGCGCCAAAGCGGCGGCCTGCGCTTGCAGAAACGGGGCGAGGGTTTTGGTGGGCAGTGCCAACCAGATTTGATCGGCCGAGCGGAGCGCCTCCGCCAGATCCGCCGTGAGGCTGAGTGCCTCCGGGAAGGGACAATCCGGCAAATATCGGGCGTTGACCCGATCCACGGCGCTGCGCGCCACCAGACCGGCATCCCGCGCCCACAAGCGCACGCGGTGGCCGTTCTGCGCGAGCACGATGGCCAGCGCCGTGCCCCAAGAGCCCGCGCCCAATACTGTCACGCGGCGCGCCGAACTCAGGCTCATCTGCGGCTCGCCTTACTGCGGGCGACCTTGGTCGATGCGCTCTTGCTGATGCTGGGCAAACAGTTGATCGAAATTGATCGCCTGCAACACCAACTGCGGGAAGCCGCCTTTCATCACCAAATCCGCCACGGTTTCGCGGATGTACGGCTGAATCAGGTTCGGGCAGTACGCGCCCAGAATTTGCTGCGTTTGCGCTTCTTCAAAGCCAACGACAGTGAAAATCCCGGCGTACTGCACTTCCGCCAAATAGATGGTTTCGTTGTTCACACTGGCGGTCGCGGTGATGGTCAGCGCGGTTTCAAACACGCCCTCGCCCAACTGGCGGGCATTGTTGGCGACCTGCACATTCACCTCGGGCGACCAATCGCTGGTCACGAAAATGTCCGGCGTTTGCGGCGATTCAAACGAGACATCCTTCAGGTAAATTTTTTGGATGACGAATTGTTGTTCGACGGCAGCGGCATCGCCTACGGTTTGCTCGGTCATGGGTCACTCCCTTGAGGTGGGTCTGAATGAATGGCCATCCGCGCGGGATGGGGGCAAATGGAACGAAGGCGGGCATTGTACCCAGTTCCACATGAAGACTTGGTGTCTTGTGCTTTATCAGGCTGTTGAAAAATGGTTTCAACAGCCTGTTAATGCAAGCCAAGGATGGCTTGCTCGAAGATCAAGCATCGTCAGTGCTTGATCTTTGCCCATCGTTACGGGCGTGTACCGGAACGATGGGGTTGGAAAAACGACAGGGAAGTCTTTTTTCAACATCCTGTTATGGGTCAGCTCTTTCGGATCTGCACTTTCTGGCCTGTGTTTGGGGACGCTTACGGATGCGCGTTCAAATGCGGTGCCAGCCACTGTTCGAGCTGCGCCAGCGGCAGTGCGCCCGCCGTGCGCGCCACTTCGCGACCACTCCGGAACAAAATCAGGGTGGGAATGCTGCGAATGCTGAATTGCGCCGCCGTGTGCGGCGCGGCGTCGGTTTCAAGTTTGCCCACCCGAACATCCGCCCGATGGCGCTCGGCCAGTTGCGCGAACACCGGCGCCATCATTTGGCAGGGGCCGCACCAAGTCGCCCAAAAATCCACCAGCACCGGCAAATCATTGCGCGAGACATGGCGGGCGAAATTCGCGTCGCTGAGGGTGATCGGCTGACCGCTGAACAACGCCGCGCCGCACTTGCCGCATTGACCGCCGCCCGCGCGCTCCGCAGGAATGCGATTGACGGCCGCACACTGCGGGCACACGACATGAATGGCTTCGGCTGTCATCAATGGCTCCCATCGTTGCCTAATTCTCGCGCCAGCAGCGCAGGCAATTCGCCGCGCGCCACCAAGGCCGAGAGGTCATCAAACCCGCCCACATGCGTGGCACCGATAAAAATTTGCGGCACCGTATCGCGCCCGCTGCGCGCTTCCATTTCTTCGCGGCGCGCGCGGTGAAAATCGACGGAAACCTCGGTGAATTCCAGCCCATGCTTGGTCAACAGCCGTTTGGCCATGTGGCAATACGGGCACAGGGTGCTGCCGAACAACTCGATCGGCGGCTGGCTGGGGGCGGGCGATGCACTCATCGCGGCAGGTTCATTCACTTTTTTGTCACGGGGTAACTCTCCCCCTTCCACGCCATGATGCCGCCCGCCAAGTGAGACACATTGACAAAGCCAGCCTTCACCAAGATGTTGGCGCCAGCGGATGAGCGATTACCGGATCGGCAGTACACCAACACCGGCTCCGTTTTGTGTTTTTCCAGCTCGCCCACCTTGCCCGTCAAGGTGCCCAGCGCGATGTGCCGCGCGCCCTTGATGTGCTCGCCGCGAAATTCGTCGGGTTCGCGCACATCAATCACCAGCGCCGTTTCCTGCCCCATGGCTCGGGCAAATTCAGCGGGGGAAAGATCGCGGAACTTCTGCATGCCCCGCGTCATTTCGTTGCCAATCAGCATGACCACCAGCACCACGGCCGCCGCCGAGAGCATCCAATGGCGCAATAAAAAATCAATGACTTCCTGCATGGCGAATAGCCCCTGACAAAAAAATTCCGCCAATTATGGCGGAAGTTGTCGCGTTTACCAGCAAACGCTTATAGAACACCGACGCGGGACGGCGCTTACTGCGCGCGGCGCACGCCCAATTTGGCCAGAATCGAATCCATCGGGCAGAACCGGGTAATGCCGCTTTGAAACAGGTTCAAGCCGACAAACGCGGTGAGCCACAGCCAGCTCGGGTGCGACAAATCAATCTGGTGCGTGAGGTGCGCCAGAATCAGCGTCAGTAAAATCATCAAGCCCGCCATAATGCGGACAATGCGGTCGGTGGTCATGAAGCGACTCCCAAAAAAGTAGGTTAGGTATTTGGCAAACCAACATCCCTGTTGGGCGCAGCATCACAGGAGCAAAGGTCAATTAAACGGGCAGAACACTTCCTGCATCATGCCGATCAAACGCAGGGTGCGCGCATCCGACACGCGGTAATACACGCGATTCGCATCTTTGCGTGAGGCGAGAATGCCTTTATCGCGCAGGATGGCCAGATGCTGGGAGATGTTGCTCTGGGTGGTGCCCACCGCATCCACGATCTCTTGCACATGCAACTCACGATCGCCGAGCACGCACAGGATTTTCAGCCGCAGCGGGTGCGACATGGCCTTGAGCGAGCGCGAGGCGCGGTCGATGTCTTCCGTCCGCGCCATCAGGCGTTCCGAACCGCATTCATTCATTTCAAGAATCATTCGAGCTTTCCGAACTTAACGCTAAAATTTTGGTTATCCTAGACTGCGACAGCCTGCGCCACACTGCGCGGACTCGCCCCTCGCCAGCCAAGATGTCTGTTTTTCCGCACCACGGGGGCAAACCCCAGCGGAAGGAAAATCTTGGCGCATACTAACGATTTTTCACTGCGTTGTCGTGCATCGTTGAAAATTTGCCGTTGTTTTTGCCGCCATGCCCCACGATTACGCTTTTTTTCGATTTCTCGCCCGATCCTTGATCGCGGGCACCGTCGCAGGCGCACTGTGGCTGCTGCCCGTGCCGGTATTCGCCGCGCCCAACACCGGCGCGATCAACCAGGCGATTGAGCAACAGCGGCACGCCTTAACCCAGACGCAACTGGCGCAAAAATCCCTGCGGCAGCAGCTCGCCGCCACCCAGCGCGCCTTGGCGGAATCTGAGGCCAAGCGGGACGATCTCGCCGATCAGCGCGACCATCTGCAAGCCGAACAAGCCGCGCTGCAAACGCAGGCAGAAACCTTGGATGCGCGCATTCAAACGCAGAAAACGCGCATTGATGAAGGGTTACGACTGGCGTACACGCTCGGCAACCAAGGGCCGCTCGGCGCGCTGATTGACCCCAGCCACGCACTCGATGATGCGCGGTATTTGCATTACATCCGCGAAATTCTGGCGCAAACCGCCGATCAAATCCAAGCCCTGCGCGCCGATCAGCAAGCCGCCACCGCGAACCAACAGGCATTGACCGCTGCCGCGCAACAATTGACCACCGCCCAAACGCAGCTCGACGCGGCACTCGCCCGCCACCGGCAAGCGCAGGGCGAGCAAAACCGCCTGCTGGCACAACTCAGCGCCGAGGCGGACACGCAATCGCAAGCGCTGGCGGCTTTGTTGGCGAAAAAGAAGCTGCTGGATGACGAAATCAGCCGGCTGAATGCCGAAGCGGCGGCGAAAAAAGCGCAGGCCGCCGCAGAAGCCCAATCCGCCGCTCAGGCCGACACCCAGGCCGCCGCCAAAAAAGAGCCGAGCGAGGCCGGACGCAAGCCGAAGGCGGCCACGCCACCGAGCGAGCTCACGGCAGAAGAAACCGAAGTTCAAGCCCCCCGAACCGCCGCCGCTGCGCCTGCCGCGACCGACAGCGCCCCCGGCGGCATCCCGATCAGCGGCAAGATCGTGCGCGCCTATGGGGCGGAAATTGCCGACGGCGACATGCGGGCGCAGGGAATTTCGTTCGCCGCGCCCGCCGGCAGCCCAGTGCGCGCCATCGCGGCCGGCCGCGTAATTTTTGCCGACAGCATGAAGGGCTGGGGCGAGTTGGTGATTATCAAACACCCCGGCGGCTATTTATCGCTGTACGCCAACAACCACAGCTTGAGCGTGCGCACCGGGCAAAGCGTGTCCGCCGGCACCGTGATTGCCCGCAGCGGCCAGCTCAGCGGGCATGAATCAGGGCTATATTTCGAAGTGCGGCGCGGCAACGACACCGTCAATCCCGCCCGCTGGGCAGCCTATCGCCAAGCCCGGCGATAGCAGGCTGTTGAAAAATGGTTTCAACAGCCTGTTAATGCAAGCCTGTTAATGCAAGCCAAGTTAAAACAAACCAAGGATGGCTTGCCCGAAGAGCACGCATCGTCAGTGCTTGATCTTCGCCCATCGTTACGGGCGTGTACCGGAACGATGGGGTTGAAAAAACGACAGGGAAGTCTTTTTTCAACATCCTGATAGGGGG
>DYMR01000131.1 GCA_020721485.1 Halothiobacillus neapolitanus
CCGGATTTGACGGCGGCGTTGGATGGCATTACCCGCCGCACGGTCATCACCTTGGCGCGTCGTTTCGGTTATGAAGTAATCGAAAAACGCATCACCCGCGATGAGGTGTATTTGGCGGATGAGGCCTTTTTCACGGGCACAGCGGCCGAAGTTACTCCGATTCGTGAAGTGGACAACCGCCCCATTGGTGCCGGTACCCGTGGTCCGATTACCGAACGGCTGCAAACGGCGTATTTCGATTTGGTTTGCGGGCGACATGTTGGGGAGTTCGCCGATTGGCTTGATGTGGTGGAGTTGCCGGCATGAACCCGAATACAGCGGCGCAACCGGCCTCATTCAAACCGGCCAACACCGCCAATGAAATTTTGGTGCGGGCATCGGATTTGCCGGTGTATTGCCCGCGCGGGGATGAAATGCTCTGGAACGCGCATCCTCGGGTGTACATCCATCTTGAAAACCCCGGGGATGCCGCGCGGTGCATTTATTGCAGCGCGGTGTATCGACTCACCGAATAATCGAACCCGAACCGCATGTGGGCGCTCATTCAGAATAATCCGCTGATGGTCGCCTTGATTGCCAGCGTGGTGGTGGTGGCCGTCTTGCTGCATGTAGGCGTTTATTTGTTCTTCCGGCGCGTGATGCGTTCTGGTGCGGATTCGGATTCGGATTCGCGGCCAGAGGAACGCCCCGGCTCATAGTTGAAATTTAGTCTGCTCATCAGGCAAGGAACGCATGACGACCACTCCACCCGATTCCCGACTCCCTGATCTGCCCGACCTGCCGGACGGACACCCTGCGACTTGGATTGAATACCTGCGCGATGTGGTGTTCCGCACGCGCGGCAAAACTTATTGGACTTACCTGAGCCCGGCTTGGGTGCAGCTCACGGGTTTTACCGTAGAAGAGTCGTTGGGGCGGGATATTCTGGAATTTGTTTATCCCGACGATCGCCCGGAGAACATCGCCGTCAAGCAACGGCTGGAAAGCGGCGGGCAAATGGCCTCCCGCCACACCAAGCGCCTGCTGCGCAAAGACGGCAGCTTCGTTTGGATCGAGGTGGATTTGCGCGTGCTGCGGGACGAGGCCGGTGAGCTCGTCGGCAGCATTGGCACCATTCGCGACATCACCGAGCGCGTTGCGCTGGAGCGCGCATTGGAGCGTGAGCGGGCGCTCGCTTCCGTCACGCTGGGCAGCTTGGCCGATGGCGTACTCATCATTGATCCCGCGGGCCAGATCGAATACATCAACCCGGCGGCCTTGGCGTTGTTGGGTGGTGCGGAAGCCGACTATCTGGCGCATACCGTCACCGATCGTCTTGCGTTTGATGGCGTGGATTTTCCTCAGATCTTAACGGCGGCGCGGGATCGGGGGCAGGTGCAAGCCTTGGGTCAGCGCTGCTGCGTATTGACGGCAGACGGTGCGCGCATCGAAGTGGATGGCGTGCTGCAACCGCTGCCGGGGGAGCAGGCGGGGCTGGTGCTTGTGTTGCGCGATGTGCGCGAGCAACGCGCCTTGCAAGCCCGGCTAAGTTTTCAGGCCACGCACGACGCACTCACCCAACTCATGAACCGAGCGGCCATCACCGATGCGCTGGGGCGAGCGCAGGCGCGCGCCGCGCGGCAGGGCGGGGTGTACAGCGTTCTTCTGGCAGACATCGACCACTTCAAACTGGTCAATGACCATTACGGCCACGGGGTGGGCGATGAAGCCATTCGCTTGGTCAGCCGCACGCTGGCACAACACCTGCGCCCCGGCGACCAAATCGGTCGATGGGGCGGCGAGGAATTTCTGATTGTGCTACCGGATACTGAAACCGTTGAAGCGCAGGGCATTGCGGAACGGCTGGCCGCCGCCGTGCGCGGGCTGCCTTCCCCCGTGGCCAGCGTGGCGCTTTCATTGACGGTGAGCGTGGGTTTGGCCTCGGCGCGCCCGCTATCGCTCACGCACAGCGCGGCCGTGTTGGTGCAGCAGGCCGATGCGGCGCTGTACGAGGCCAAGCAAGCGGGGCGCGATCAAGTCTGGGTGTTCGACGAATCCGAACAAGGTGTGCTTTCTTTGGCGGTGCGCGTCCAGTCGGCGATGGATGCCGGTGGCGTCCGACCGGTATTTCAAGCGATCCACGACCGCAGCTCCGGCGCGCTGGCTGCCTATGAGATTTTCGCCCAGATCACCACGCCGGATGGCGAAACCCTCAGCGCGCAGGCGTTCATGCCCGCCTTGCAGCGGGTGCATCGCGCCCACCGCGTCGATGCGGCGATTATTCCGCACGCATTGAGCCATTGCCCCACGACGGATGCGCTGTGCGTGGTGCATCTGTCGGCGGATTTACTTCATCGACCCGCGCAAATGGCCACGCTGTTCGCGCAGTTGCAGGAATCGGGGGCGGAGTTCTCCCGTTTGGTGCTCAAGCTGGGGGATCGCGCCGCGCTGCCGGACGAGGCCGCGCTCCGTGCGGTACTCAGCCCGTGGTTTGAAGCGGGCGCTTCGCTGGTGATTAATCAAAATAGCACCGGCCAAGCGGCTTTGTCGTTCTGGATTGATTGGCCGGTGGGCTTCATTCAGCTCGATGGCGTGCTGCTGCGCCAAGCCCTCACCTCGCCGCGCGCGTACACCGTACTCACCGCCCTGCATGCCTTGGCGCAGTCCCTGGGGTATCGCACCATCGCCGAGCAGGTCGATCGACCGGAATTACTCGAACTGGTACACGACATCGGCGTGGACTGGGTGCAAGGCTTCCTGTTCGGCACGCCCCGCCCTATCGGCGCTTAAGCAGCACATACAGCGCGCCGGTGCCGCCGTCGTGTGCGGGTGCGCTGCAAAAGGCGATCACCTCATCGCGCTGCGGCAGCCAGTGGTTCACCATTTGTTTGAGCACGGGAATCTGCCGCTCTGAGCGGTTGCCTTTGCCGTGCACCAAGCGCACACAGCAGCGAATTTCTTGCCGTTCGGCCTGAAAAAAGCGGTGAATGGCGTTGCGCGCGAGGTCGATGGTCATGCCGTGCAAATCCAGGCTGGCGACCACGCTAAATTGCCCGCGTTTGAGTTTGCGCAAGATGGCGGGCGCGGTGTCTGGCCGGACAAAGCTCAAATACTCGCCGTGCTCGACGGGTTCGGCGGTAGCGTCACTCAAGGGATTGAGGTCGGCCTCCGCCATGCGCTCGGCAACGCGGACGCGCGGACGGCGCGGCGGCGGATCGGGCGGCAGATGGTCGTCATTCAGCCGATCCACCGTGCCGATGGTGTCGTGAAACAGGGCGATATCGTCGGCGCTGGGCGCTTCGGCGGGGCGGCGGGGCATGGCATCTCCACTGGCAAACGGAACCGCTGAACAGGAGCGCAATTTTAGCAGCGGCGCACCGGCTGTCGTGCGTGGCGTGTATGCTTAGCGCTTTGCGGGCGCCGCCCGTGTGCCGATTGAGGATGCCTGTGAATATATTGGTCAGCAACGATGATGGCTATCTGGCCCCGGGCGTGAATGTTCTGGCGGCGGCCTTGTCTGTATTCGGCACGGTCACGGTGGTGGCACCGGATCGTGACCGCAGCGGGGCGTCCAACAGTTTGACTTTGAGTCGCCCGCTGCGACCGCGCCAAGTGGCGCCGCAGGTGTGGGCGGTCGATGGCACGCCGAGCGATTGCGTGCATCTGGCGATTCAGGGCTTGTTGCCTTTTACGCCCGATCTGGTGGTTTCCGGCATTAATCATGGGGCGAATTTGGGCGACGATGTGTTGTATTCCGGCACTGTGGCCGCCGCCACCGAGGGGCGTTCGCTCGGCTTGCCCGCCATTGCCGTATCGAGCGGGGCGCACGATCCGCAGCATTTGGAGGCCGCCGCCGCCGTGGTGGTGGCATTGGTGCGGCGCTTGGTCGATCACCCCTTGCCCAGTTTGACGCTGCTGAATGTGAATGTGCCGGATTTGCCGCAGGAACAGCTCAAGCCGTGGCAGGTGACGCGCTTGGGGCGGCGGCATCCGTCCTCGGGCATTGTCCGTTCCACCGACCCGCGCGGGCGGGAGATTTTCTGGATTGGCGCCGCCGGTGCGGGCGCCGATGCGGGCGAAGGCACGGATTTCGCGGCCTTGGCCGAGGGGCATGTCTCGATCACGCCGATTCAGTTTGATATGACGCGCCATGCGGTGTTGCCGGATGTCGCCCGTTGGCTGCTCTGATGGCGATGGCACAACCCGATGATTTTCCAAGGTTGAGGCGCATGCGCGGTCTGCCGGTTGCGGCAGAACCCCTGCCGCCGCCCGTGGCTGCGCCGCCGGATTATTCTTGGGCGCGCGCGGCCATGTTGGCGCGGTTGCGGGCGCAGGGCATCACCCATTCGGGCGTTTTGGCGGCGATGGGATCGTTGCCCCGCGAGTTATTTGTCGATGAAGCCTTGCGCATGCGGGTGTACGACGATTGCTCCTTACCGATTGGCCAAGGGCAAACGCTGTCGCAGCCGTTCATCGTCGCGCGGATGACCGAGCTGGTTTTGGCGGCGGAGCGCCCGGTGCGGCGGGTGTTGGAAATCGGCACCGGCTCGGGCTATCAATCCGCCGTGCTTGCGCGCTGCGGTTTGGCGGTGTTCACCGTGGAGCGCATTGGCCATTTTTTGAACTTGGCGCGCAGCCGCCATGCCGCCTGCGGGGTGCCGGGCGTGCGCTCGCTGCATCAGGATGGTTTTGGCGGCTGGCCGTCGCAAGCGCCATTCGATGGCATCTTAGTCACGGCGGCGCCAGAAACGGTGCCCGAAGCCTTGGTGGCGCAGCTCGCGGTGGGTGCCCGGTTGCTGATTCCCGTGGGTGCCCAAGGGCAAAGCCAGCGTTTGATGATGATTACCAAAACCCCCACCGGCCGCACGCAGCGGTTGCTGGATGAAGTGAGTTTTGTGCCGTTGTTGCCGGGAGAAATGGGTTGAAATTGTTTGGCGCCTTGTACGATCGGGTCTTGGGTTGGTCGGCGCATCGCCACGCACCGGCGTATCTTTCCGGGCTGAGTTTCGCGGAAGCGTCGTTTTTCCCGATCCCGCCGGATGTGATGCTAATGCCGATGGCCTTGGCGCGGCCAAAGTGCTGGTGGTGGTTTGCCACGCTGGCCACATTCTTTTCCGCCGTGGGTGGTCTGTTCGGTTATTTAATCGGTTGGCTGTTGATCGACGCCGTGATGCCGCATTTGTTGGCCGCCGGTTTTGGTCCGGCCATCGAGCGCGCCAAAGTGTGGTTCGCTGAATGGGGCGTGTGGGCGATCATCGTCGCCGGGTTCTCACCCATTCCGTACAAGGTGTTCACGATCTTGGCCGGGGCGCTCACCATGAATCCGTTCTGGTTTTTCTTGGCTTCCGTCGCCGGTCGGGGCGGGCGTTTGTATTTGGTGGCGGGCTTAATCGCCTGGGCGGGGCCGAAAATCGCCCCGCATCTGCGGCAATACATCGAATGGCTCGGCTGGGGCACGGTCGCCCTGCTGGCG
>DYMR01000132.1:0-898 GCA_020721485.1 Halothiobacillus neapolitanus
GCTGGAACCGGAAGATTTTCCACCCCCTCCCCAACCCTCCCCCCTCAAGGGGGAGGGAGCTTGTGTGCCCCCGCTTTGGGGGGAGGGGGTTTGTGCCCCGCTTTGGTTGACTGAGTGTGTGTGCCCATCTTCAGCGGTTATCCAGCGGGAAGGTCAGCACCACCCGCAAACCCGGCTGGTTGTCTTCCAGCACGACGCTGCCACCTTGTTCGTGCATCGCGGCGCGAACCAAGGCGAGCCCCAGCCCGCTGCCGGGGCTGCTGCGCGACGCATCGAGGCGCACAAACCGTTCCAGCACCCGCAGCCGATCATCCGGGTTGGGAATGCCCGCGCCGTGGTCGGCGATACTGAGGCGGATGTCCGTCAGGGATTGGCGCAGTTGCACGAGGATTTCCGCCCCCGCCGCGCCGTAATGCAGCGCGTTTTCCAACACATTCACGATAGCCTGCGTCAGCAATCCTCGGCTGGCCGCGCGGGTGATGCCCGGCTGAATCTCGGCGCGCAGGCGAATCCCCTGATCTTCCGCCGCCGCTTGGTACAGTTCCACCAGATCGGTCAGCAGCCCGCTGAAATCCACCGGCGTGAACGCTTCGCGCCGCACGCCCGATTCCGCCTGCGCGATGGCGATGAGCGTGTTGAACAGGCCGAGCAACTGCTCCGCGTCGTCCAGCGTGTGCTGCATCAATTCACGATACGCGGCGGCGGGGCGGTCTTGGTGCAAGGCAATATCCAGCCGATTGCGCATCCGGGTCAGCGGGCTGCGCAGATCGTGGGCGATGTTGTCCGTGACTTGCCGCATCCCGCCCATCAAGGCGTCGATGCGATCGAGCATCTGATTCAACCGCGACGACAGTTCGGCAAATTCGTCCGCCGCGCCCGCCAAGGGAATACGGCGGGA
>DYMR01000132.1:951-5432 GCA_020721485.1 Halothiobacillus neapolitanus
CCCGCCGCAGCACCGAAGCGCCCACCCACGCGCCGCCCAGCAGGGAAAACAGCGTAATCACCCCCAAGGCGACCATCAGCAAATGCCCAATGTGATCGGACACCTGTTCTTCCGCCAACATGGCCTGCCCGACCAGCAGGCAGCGACCATCCGGCAGCCGCGCGCTGACGGCCCGCACCGTGGTTTCCACATCTTCTGCGGGCAGCCGCAGGGTGAACACGGCGGGCTGCACGGCTGAATGTTCACCCCGCTGGCCGCCGTCATTCCCCACCGCACCGCAAGCGACCGAGGCCGGCCACTGCCGGAGATTGCCTGCAATCACCTGCTGGTTTTTATTCGTCAGCACATAATAATGACCGGCGGTATTCGCCTGCGCGGCGCGGGTTTTGATTTGGCTGGTCAGCCCCTCATCGTCGCCTTCGCCCCGGTCGAGTTCCAGCCGCTTGAGTTCGTCGAGCACATTCGCATCGACCTGTTCGGCCATGTATTGAATCGACAGCCAATACACCGAAGCCAAGGACGCGCCCACCACCGCGTTAAAGCCGATGACCAGCAGCAGCGTGAGCCGGAACACGCTGGTTCGCCCCAACCGGCGCAGGCGCAATCCGGCAGCGGCGAGCCCGGCGAACAGGCCCTGCCCAAAACGGCGGCGAACCGGATTAAATCGGGGCATCGCTCAACACATACCCGGCGCCGCGCACGGTGTGCAGCAGCGGCGGAGAAAAATCGCGGTCGATTTTGCTGCGCAAGCGGGAAATATGCACATCGATCACATTGGTTTGCGGATCGAAATGGTAGCCCCAGACCTGCTCCAGCAACATCGTCCGCGTCACCACTTGGCCGGCATGGCGCATCAAATACTCCAACAAACGAAATTCGCGCGGCTGCAAGGCCACGGGGCGATCGCGGCGCGTCACTTTATGCCGCACCCGATCGAGCACCAAATCCGCCACCGTCAGGGTGGTTTGCGTGTCGCGCGCCACCGGGCGGCGGGTTAAAGCCTCCAGCCGCGCCAGCAATTCGGCAAAAGCATAGGGCTTGGTCAAATAATCATCGCCGCCGGCTTTCAGCCCCAACACCCGATCATCCACCTCCCCCATGGCCGATAAAATCAGCACCGGCGTGGCTCGACCGGCCGCGCGATACGCGGTAATCAACGCGATGCCATCCAAGCCGGGCAACATCCGATCCACGATCAAAATGTCATACGCCCCCGTCATCGCCAGATGCAGGCCATCGACCCCATTGACGGCGTGATCCACCGCATGACCGCTCTCCTCCAAGCCCTTGGCCAGATAGGCGGCGGCGCGGGCATCGTCTTCAATTAAAAGAATCTTCATTCGTTCAATCTAACACCAGGAGTGATTCAAAAAAAAGAACCCCTGACCCGAACCGCCGCCACCGTGCCAACGGCGGAGGGAAGTTCAATCAGGGGTTCTTCAACCCGCAATCAACCGCCGTTATTCTTTAACAGCCTGTTAATCGGGATGATCGCTCTCTTTGTCGTTTTCGAGCACGGCGCCCGTCTGCGCATCAATACCGACCTCGTTGACCACGCCATTCTGCCCTTTCACATCGAAGGAATAGCGCAGGCCGCTGCCGCCTTTTTCCTGTTCCAGTTCTTGATCGGTAATCGTGCCCGGATACGCTTTCAGGGCGGCGGCCTGTGCCTCCGTCATCGTGATTTTGGCTTGTCCGGCCAGATGTTCGCCGGAGTACGCTTGCGCCGCCGTCATCCCCAACAGGCTCACGGCCAGGCCGGTCATTGCGAATTTTGCCCAAGTTGAACGATTCATACATCACCTCTTCATTGTGTTTGAGATCAACCCTGTGTTGACCTGAGAGACACAATAATCCCCAGCAAATGGGGGGATAATGAACACCACATTACGGCTAGGTAATCTGCCCGACGCCCCCTATTTCGGGCCGCCACACCGTTCGCCACACCGCCCTCCGGGTTGCCAGCCACCGCCGCGCGCGGGTAGCATGGCGCTTCTTATTTTTTGCGATACGAATCACTCGTCATGGACGCGCTCGAACTCATCCGCCAGTTTTTATCCGAACACACCAGCACCGACCCCGCCCGGCTCACGCCCGAGGCACGGCTGGCGGATTTGGGCATTGATTCTTTCACCCTGCTCGAATTGATTTTCGAATTTGAAGAGGCGTGGAATATCAGCATCCCCAACGACACCGAAACCCCGGAAACCGTGCAGGACTTGATCGACTTCGTCGAACGCTTCCGCTCAGACACCCCCGCGCCGCCCACCGCATGACCGCCCGCCGTGTGGCCATCACCGGCCTGAGTTTGATCGACCCGCAAGGGGATTCCACCGAGGCGTATTTCGCCCGACTGCTCGATGGTCAATCCGTCATCCGCCTGCATGTCACCGACGACCCACCCCAGGGTCTGAGCGTGCCCGCCGTGCGCTGCACCGGCTTCGATGCGGCGGCGCGAATCGGCAAAGCCCACCTCGCCACCATGGATCGCTACACCCAATTGGGCGTCGCGGCGGCGCTGGAAGCCTGGGACCAATCCGGCCTGCCGCGCGAACCGGGGCAAGACCTACCGCAGGCGGGCGTCGCCTGGGGCTCGGCACTGGGCGGCACCCTCGCCTACGAACAGGGCTATCGCGCGCTGTGGTTCGGGGGGCAAAACCGGCTCTCGCCGCTCTCGGTGGTGCAGGGCATGAACAACGCCGCCTCCGCCCAAATCGGTATTCAGCTCGGGCTGGGCAACGCCAGCCTGACCTACACCGTCGCCTGCGCCTCTGCCGCCACCGCCATTGGCGAAGCGTTTGAACGGATTCGCCACGGGCAGGCCGACATCATGGTGGCTGGCGGCTCCGATGCACCGCTCGCCTTTGCCGTCATTCGCGCCTGGGAAGCGATGCGCGTGCTGGCACCGGGGAATGCAGACACCGCCCCGCAGGCTTGCCGCCCCTTTCACCCACAGCGGCGCGGGCTGGTATTGGCGGAAGCCGCCGCCGCCTTGGTGCTGGAAGACTGGGCGCACGCGCAGGCCCGAGGCGCGCCGATTTTGGCGGAGCTGGTGGGCTACGGCGTCAGCACCGACCACACCCACCTCGTGCGCCCCGATGCGACCGGCCAAGTGCGCGCCCTGCACGCGGCGCTCGCCCAAGGCGGGCTCGACCCGGCGGACATTGGCTATGTCAACGCCCACGGCACCGCCACCCGCGAGGGCGACCCCACCGAAATCGAAGCGCTGCGCCGCGTGTTCGGCAGCCACGCCGAACACCTGCCGGTCAGCGCCACCAAATCCATGCACGGCCACGGCATGGGCGCGACCGGCGCAGTGGAAGCCGTGATTACCGTGCTGGCGCTGCAACACGATGCCCTACCGCCCACGGCGCAACTCACCGAAATCGACCCGGCCTGCACCGGCGTGCGCCACCTGCGCACCGCCCTGCGCGGCAGCGGCGTGCGCGCGGCCTTGTCCAACGCTTTTGCCTTTGGCGGCAGCAATGCCGTGCTTGCCTTCAAAGCGGCGCATCCGGTTTAATTGCGCGCCCTGATTGAATTTTTCTGTTTTTGTATGGAACCCGCATGAGTGCTGCCGACCCCGCCCTGCGCCAAGAACTGGCCGAATTAATCATCAGCGCCTTAAATTTGGAGCTGCGCCCCGCCGACATCGACCCCGCTGCGCCCTTATTTGGCGAGGGGCTGGGGCTGGATTCCATCGACATTTTGGAAATTGCGATGGTCGTGTCCAAGCGCTACGGCTTCCCCCTGCGCAGCGACGATGAGCACAACACCCTGATTTTCTCCTCGCTCGATCATCTCGCGCAGCACATCGCCGCGCACCGCACACTGTAAGGCCATGCCCGCCCGCCGCGCCCGCCTCAACGCCGCGCTGCTCGCCCTGCTGCTGGGGCTCGACCTGTTTCTCGCCAATTGGCTCAGCCCGAACCCGAGCATCAGCCTGCCGCTGGCCGGACTGGCGCTGCTGCCCGTGCTGCTGCTCGCCGCCAACGCCGCCCATGCGCACAACGGCCTGCGGGGCCTGTGGCTCGTGCTGCTCGCGGGGGCGCTGTTCGCCGCGCTGTGTTTGCCGTGGCTCAGCCAGAACATTGCCGCGCTCTACCTCGTACAGCAGGCAGGGGTGAACGCCGCGCTCGGTCTGTGGTTTGCCTTCAGTTTGCGCCCCGGCCACGAACCGCTGGTGACGCGCTTCGCCCGCCCCTTTCACGCCCGAATCAGCCCGGCGCTGCACCGCTACACCCGGCAAGTCACCATTGCTTGGAGCCTGTTTTTTCTGCTAATGACGGTCATCTCGCTGGCGCTGTTCAGCTTTGCGCCCCGGCCGATTTGGTCGCTGTTTGCCAATGCCGCGACCCTGCCGCTGGTGCTGCTGATGTTTCTCGGTGAATTTCTGATGCGCCGCTGGGCGCTCCCGCCCGAAGACCGGCTCGATCCCCTCAGCGCCCTGCGCGCCTATCGTCAAGCCAGCCGCCCCGCCC
>DYMR01000133.1 GCA_020721485.1 Halothiobacillus neapolitanus
TGCGTTTCAACGCCGCCACATAATCCCCATCCAGCGCCGAGCCGGACATCTCATCCAAAATCGTCAGCGCCTGCGCCAGCGGCATCGGCCCACGGTAGGGGCGCTCGGCAGAAATCGCATCGAACACATCCGCCACCGCAATCATCCGCGTGGCCTCGTCGATCTGGCTGCCCTTCAAGCCGTGGGGATAGCCCTTGCCATCCAAGCGCTCGTGGTGCCCCGAAGCCACCGGCGCCAAGGCATTGAAAATCCCAATTTTCGAGAGAATATCCAGCGAGTACACGGGATGCAGTTTGATCTCGGCAAACTCCTCATCCGTGAGTTTGCCCGGCTTATCTAAAATCCGGTTGCTGATCCCCAGCTTGCCGATGTCGTGCAGTAACGCGGCCTGACGCAGCCAAAACAACTGCCGCTCACCCAGCCCCACCTCCCGACCAATGCGCTCGGCGTACTGACACACGCGGCTGCTGTGCCCGAAAGTAAACGGGCTTTTCGCGTCGATGACGGCGGCAAAAGCGCCCGATAAACGCGCCAGCTCCTCATCCCCCACTTCCCGCACGCACTCAGTCGGCTGCAAGGTCACAATCCGGCTGGCAATATCGGGATCGCGCAGCCCCTCCCAAAACGAAGGGTCTTGCGCCAACCGCTCCATTTGTTCCACCAACTGCGGATCAAACCAGCGACCTTTACGCGCTCGAATGGCCTGCAACGCCGCCGGCACGCCGCCTTGGGCAAAAAACACCTCGACCACCTGCGCCATCAAGGCGATGCGCGAAAACAACGGGATGTCCGCACCGCGCGCATGGTGCGGAAAACCTCCGCCATCCCAATGCTCATCCAGCCCGCGAATCCCGTCGCACACCCGCTGGGAAAAGCCCAGTTGCTCGGCAATTTCCGCCCCCTGCTCGCAGCGGGTCAAAAACAATTCCTGACCGATTTCCTCGCCCTTGCCCGCCAATTTGGCCAGAATCGGCAAGCGCTCCAACCACGACAAACCGGGCGCGACATGCGCCACCGCAAACTTGACCAACTGATCGACCTGACCGGAATCGAGGAATTTGTAATCCCGCTTCAAGACCCGGTCATCGCACTGATAAATGTTGTAAATGCGCGCGGCATTGCTCGAACAGCCCGCATCTTTCAACAGCAGGGTGTAATACAAATCATCCCGCGCCTGCGCATCGAGGTGCAGCTCCTCCGCCAGCTTCATCCCAATCCAGCAACAGCGCTGCGCGTGACCGGCGGGCATGCCCTCGGTCAAATCCAAGGCATGCGACAGCGCCCCAATGATTTCAGATTGCCGCAACTCGCCCGCAGGCTCGATCAAACCACTGGAGATTGTCATCACACGCTCGTCTATTGGCCATCAATTACCCCAAGAAGCGTAGTTGAATTGCGCGACAAATCAATGCAGCACGCCAATCTGTCAGCACAAGCCCTCATCACGCACCCCACTGACGCCGCACGACAAATGCGCTAATGTGGGTTTGTTGGATTGTACGGAGTGAACCCCACATGAGCCGCCTGACCATCGACATCACCGATCAACAGCACCAAAACCTCAAGGCAATGGCCGCCCTTCAGGGGAAATCCATCAAGCAATACACACTCGAACGGCTGTTTCCTACCGAAGACGCTGCCTGGCAAGAACTCAAATCACTGCTCGATACCCGCATCAATGCAGGGCTTTCCGGGGGTGTTTCCAGCAAAACCGTGAGCCAAATTCTTGATGAAGAGCTTCGCAGCGAGGCGCCGCGTTGAGCGAACGGGGTTATGTTCTGACCGAAGCGGCTGCAGCCGATATTCGCAGCATCATCCGCTACACCCGCAGCCAGTGGGGTGATGCCCAAGTGCGTCGGTATCTGGCATCACTGGAACGGTGCATGGCCGATTTGGCAGCCAATCACAGCGCATTTCAGGACATGAGCCGCCTGTATCCGACGCTGCGCATTGCGCACTGCGAACACCACTATATTTTTTGCTTACCGCGTGAAGCAGCACCCGCGCTGATGGTGGCCATTTTTCATGAACGCATGAATCTCATGACCCGATTGACTGGTCGGCTAACGCCCGATCACGCGGTTTGAGCCGTCAACACCTGCAATTGAAGTTGGGTTTGGCCGCGAAAATGGTTGAGATTCAACCGATAGGCGATGCGCCAGTATTTACCCGCCGGGGCGCCCGCCCCCACGCCGAACCACACCGCCGCCAGCGGGTGCGGCAGGCGTTGCGAGGTTCCGGCGGGAAACAACGGTTGAAGCCGGAGCCGTAGGTGCGCGCCCTCTTTGATGGGTTGCGATTCGAGCACTTCAAACACCCCGTCGAATATCGGTTCGGGGCAATCCGTGCCCCAAGGCAGGGTGCGGTCAAGCGTTTCCGCAAATGCGATGCTGAAGTCCTCGGGCGTCAATTCGCCATCGCTCCACACCGTCGCGGATTCGGGTAGGCGGTCGGCTTTTGGCGCGAGTACCGCCGCAAACTGCTGACGAAATTCCGCAAGGTGGGCGAACGGCAAGCGCAAACCCGCCGCCATCGCGTGCCCACCAAATTGGGGAATCAAGCCCGGCGCGCGGGTGGCCATATCCACCAACACATCCCGCAGATGCACGCCGCTGATCGAGCGCCCGGAAGCCTTGAGCCAGCCTTCGGGCAAGGCCGGGTCTTCCGGCGCGAAAACGAACACGGGGCGCTGCCAGCGGTCTTTGAGCCGCCCGGCGACAATGCCGATCACGCCGTGATGGAAACTGGGATCAAACACCACCCACTCGGCGGGATCGACCGGGCGCGGCGGCGGCGCACCGGGCGCTGGCAGCGCCGAGGCGGGCAAGCGGCTGAGCATGTCCTGTTCGATGGCGCGGCGGGCGCGGTTGACTTCGTCCAGCCGCCGCGCGAGTTGGTGCGCCTGCGCCGGTTCGTCGCAGAGCAGGCATTCCACCCCTAAGCGCATGTGTTCCAGGCGGCCGGCAGCGTTCAGGCGGGGGCCGACGATGAAGCCCAAATCCACGCTGCGCGCTTGGCGGGGATCTTTGCCCGCCACGGCGAACAGGGCGAGGATGCCCGGCAGCGCCGTCATCGCCCGAATCCGCGCCAAGCCTTGCGCCACCAACCGTCGGTTGTTGTCGTCCAGCGACACCACATCGGCAACGGTGCCGACGGCGACCAGATCCAGCCACTGCGCCAGATTCGGACGCGCGCGCGCCGCGAACCAGCCCGCGCTGTTCAAGGCTTCGCGCACCGCCGCGAGCACATAAAACGCCACGCCCACGCCCGCCAGCGCGGGTGAACCGAAGCGGGAACCCGCCAAATTCGGGTTGACGATGGCCTCGGCCTGCGGCAACACCGTCCCCGGCAAATGATGATCGGTAATCACCACCGCCGCGCCGAGCGCCTGCGCCGCCCGAACACCGTCGAGCGCCGCAATGCCGTTATCCACGGTGATGACGAGCCCCGGCGCTCGATGCGCGGCATCTTCGGCCAGCCAATCGTGCAGCACCGCCGCCGTGAGCCCGTACCCGTGGCGTTGGCGATCAGGCAAGGTGAAAAAGACTTCCGCCGCGCCCATCGCCCGCAACGCCCGCACGCATAGGGCGGTGGCGGTGGCGCCATCGGCATCGAAATCCCCCACGATCAGCATCGATTCCCCGCGCGTGACCGCCTCGGCAATCCGCAGGGCGGCCGCGTCGATGCCGGGTAAATCGTGATAACGCAGCAAGCCGGCGAGGGATAAATCCAGCGAGGCCGGATCGGCAATGCCTCGGTTCAGCAGCACGGCGCACAAAGCGGGCGGCAGATGCGCCAGCGCCAAAGGCACCGGCGGCGGCGAGCGCCGCTGAATCAGCATGGCGGCACCGATTTAATCGAATTCGAGCGAGAAACCCGCTTGGCCGAGAAATTCGCGCTCAAGCTCCAAATCCACCTGCGTGAGCGGTCGATTGGCCAACCATTGTTTGCCGAACGATAGATTGACCCGCTGTCCGGACACCTGCACGGTCAATTTCGGCAACTTGGCACTGGGGGAGCGATCCCGATGCAGCAAGGCGGCCAGTCGCAGCACGATCGACAAGCGCATGATGCGCGCCCGCAAGCGCTCATCGACCGGCGCGAACCGCTCGGCTTTGAATTTGCGCCGATGCGTGTGCACCAAACTCGCCACAATCGCCTGCGCCGCGCGCGTCAAGCCGGGCATATCCGCATACGACAGAATATACGCGCCGTGGTGGTGGTAGCCCGCATGGCTGACCGCCAAGCCGATTTCATGCAGCAACGCCGCCAGATTCAACCAATCGCTGAACCGAGGCGCATCAATCGCCTCAAGGTTGCAGGTCAAATCCCAATCCTCAGCGACTTGCGCAAGCAACGACGCGGCCGTGTTCGCCACCCGTTCGGCATGCGCCACATCCACCGTGAACAGCCGCTGCAAGCGCTGCACCGTGGCGCGGCGAATGTCATCGTGCTCGCTGCGGTCGATCCAGTCGTAAACCAGCCCTTCGCGCAGCGCGCCATCGCTGATGAACATCCGGTCGATGTCCAGCGCGGCGAAGACCGCCTGCATCGCAATCAACCCGCCAACGAACACCGGCTTGCGGTCGTCCGATAGCCCTTCAAGCTTCAAACGATCGAGCGAACCGGCGGCCAGCACCGCCGCGTTAATGGCCGACAGCGCGGCCGGCATGATCGTGCCATCGCCCCAACCATTGGCCTCGGCCACCGAAGCCAGCGACCGCGCGGTGCCCGAACTGCCCACCGCCCGCTGCCAACCTTCCTGCACATAAGCGGCTTTGTACGGGCTTAACTCCAATTCCGCCCGATGCCGCGCATGCTCCAACCGGCTGCGGGTGAATACGCCGTCGGCAAAAAAATCCCGCATCAGCGCCACGCTGCCAATCGGCGCACTTTCCATACGCGATGCCGTGAGTTTTTCGCCCAAAATCAACTCGGTAGAACCGCCGCCGATGTCCACCACCAAGCGCCGCCCATCCAGCGGTGGCTCGGTTTGCGCCACCCCGAGGTACACCAACCGCGCTTCCTCGCGCCCCGCGATAATCTCAATCGGATGACCAATGGCCTTTTCGCCGCGCTGAATAAACACCGCGCCATTCTTGGCCGCGCGCAAAGTATTCGTGCCCACGATGCGCACACTGCCCGGCGGCATATCCGTCAACCGCTGGCCAAAGCGGGTCAAACACGCCACGCCGCGCTCGATGGCCTCTTCTGACAAGAACCCATCCGACTGCAATCCGCCCGCCAAACGCACCATTTCCTTCATGCGATCAATGACTTGAATCTGCCCTTCATGGACACGGGCAATCAGCATGTGAAAACTGTTCGAGCCCAGATCAACCGCAGCAACGATTTGGTCTGCTGGCATGAATTTGCTCCTCGGAAAACGGGCGGCCATTATCGACTGAAGCCCATGCATAAAACAA
>DYMR01000134.1 GCA_020721485.1 Halothiobacillus neapolitanus
CCCCAACCCTCCCCCCTCAAGGGGGAGGGAGTGGTTCGGAGGAAACCGTCCGGGGGCGCGGGGCAACGCGACCCGCTTCGCCCCCACTCAAGGGGGTGAGGGAGCGGCTCGGTGGTAATCGTTCGGTGCCTACCGCCGATTGCAAGGTACCCCCTCAAGGGAGGGCGACCGATCGCTTCATCCTTTTGAGGTGGTGGCAAGGTCATAAGCTTCCACCATACGACCCCCTCCCCCTTGAGGGGGGAGGGTTGGGGTGGGGGTGGAAACGAGAGAGTGTGTGGAAGTTAGGTTGGCAGGGAAGATGGGGTGATACGCCAGCTTACGGCCCACACGCTCGCCTATGCCCCCTCAATCAACGCGGTAAACGCTGCCGCCGTCATCGGTTTTCCGGTGAAGTACCCCTGCGATTCGCTGCACCCAAGTTCGCGCAGTAGGGCGAGTTGCGCCTCGGTTTCCACCCCTTCGGCGATGGTGGTCAGCCCAAGGCTTTGCGCCATGTGGATGATCGTCGCGACGATGGCGCGGTCATCGGCATCTTCCGTCATGTCGCGCACAAACGATTGATCTATCTTGAGTTTGTACAAGTTGAAGCGCTTTAAGTAGCTCAATGAAGAATAGCCTGTGCCGAAATCGTCGATCGAAAGTTTGATGCCCGAGGCCGACAATTCCGCCATTAAACCCACGGCGGCCTCGGGGTCTTCCATTGCTGAACGCTCTGTCAATTCCAGCTCTAAATTGTGCGCGGGGAAATCCGATCCGCGCAAAATCTCGCCCACCCGCACGGGCAAATCCCGTTGGCGGAACTGGATGGCAGACAAATTCACCGCCAGCACAAATTCGCCCGCGAAATGCGCCACCCAAGGGCGCGCCGCGTGTGTCGCCGTGGCCAGCACCCAGTCACCAATCGGCAGAATCAAACCGTTGTCTTCCGCAATAGGGATAAATTCTGCGGGCGACACCGCGCCCAATTCCGGGTGTCGCCAGCGCAATAACGCCTCCACGCCCACGATGCGCCCGGTCGTCATCGATACCTGCGGCTGATACACCAACTCGAACTGCTCCGCCGCTAACGCGCGGCGCAATGCGGTATCCAGCGCCATTAAGCGATTGGAATGCACCTGCATTTCGCTGGTGAAAAACCGGAAGCCATTGCGCCCGCCTTGTTTGGCGCGGTATAGGGCGATGTCGGCATGTTTGGAGAGCGTGATGAAATCGTCGCCATCCTCCGGTGCCACGGCAATGCCGATCGACACCCCCAAATTCACCTCCCGCCCGCCCAAATCGAACGGCGCACGCACCCCCTCGATTAAGCGCTGCGCGATGCGGGTGGCCAGTTCCGTATCGCAATCGGGCATCAACAGGGTGAATTCATCCCCGCCCTGCCGCGAAATCGTATCCTGCGGGCGCAGCACTTTTTTCATGCGCTCCGCCACCCGAATCAACAATTCATCGCCTTGATCGTGCCCCAAGGTTTCGTTGATGTTTTTGAAGTGATCCAAGTCCAGAAACACCAGCGCGTAGGGTCGCCGCTGCTGCGCCGCCAAGTATCGAGTGTATTCAAAATGCTCGCCGAGCAATTTACGGCTCGGCAAACCGGTCAACGGATCAAAATTAATCAGTGCCGCGAAGCGTTCTTCATTGTGTTTGCGCTCGGTAATATCGGTAATCAGCCCCGTCCACAGCGTGCTGCCATCGGCCTCGCGCTCGGGCAACGAATAGCCATACAACCACTGGATTTGGCCGTTGGGATCGCGCACGCGGTATTCCATGCGCCAAGGCCGCAGCGTTTTGGCCGATTGGTCAATCGACTGCACCACGCTGTCCACATCGTCCGGGTGGATTAACCGAATCGCGGGCGTCGCATCGTCGAGAATATCTTCCGGATCCACATGATAAATCCCGCGCACGCCGCTGCTGGAAAACGGGAACTGCATCCGTCCATCGGGTCGCAGGCGGAACTCATACACCATCCCCGGCACATGGCTGGTGATGCGGTTCATGCGCGCCAACAGGCGATGCTGCTCGTGGAATAGCTGTTCGCGCTCCAGGCGATGGTCGAAGTTATCCAACGCAAAGCCAATATCCATCGCCATTTCCAGCAACAGATTTTGCGCGGCTTCATCGAACGCGGCCAACTCGCCGGAATACAGCGAAAACACACCCCACACCGAGCCTTGACGCATCAGCGGTAAGGTCGCAATGCTGCGCCAGCCCGCCCGCGCGCCCCGTTCCCACCAATGACGCATGCGCGCATCTTGCGCAAAATCCTGAATCCAAATCGCCTGCCCCGTGCGCAGCGCCTCGCCCACCGGCCCTTGGCCACTGGGATGGGCGGGGTCGGCACTGATCTCGATTTCGTCTAAATACTCGCGGTGCGCACCGGCACTGCTCAACACGCGAATTTTCCCCGTTTCGGGATCAATCCGCCCAATCCACCCCAGCGCCATCCCCGCAAAGCGCACCGCATCGGTGCTCACCTGTTCGAATAGCTCCTGCTCATTTTGGCACCGCACAATCGCCTGATTGCACTGGCTCAGCGCGGAATACAGGTGCTGCATTCGCTCGATACGCGCGCGATCGTGCTGCTGCGCCTCGGCCAGATTCGCCAAATGCGCTCGCGTGCGCTCCAAGGACGCGGCCACGCTCCCGTCCGGCGCTGCCTGCCCCGCTTGTGCCTCGGAAAAATCACCCGCGCCGATGAGCGCCATCCGTGCCCGCAGCGCATCCAACGGCGCGCCCAGCATGCGATCCAGCACACGATAAGTGCGCCACCACACGGCAAACAACAGCGCTATCAATACGATGAAAGCGACGCGCACCGCCAAGGCAATGGCTTCCGCCCGCTCGACCTGTGCCGTGGTGCGGCTCAAAACGGCTTGGCTAACCGCTTGAATCGGCGCCATGATTTTGGCTTTGGCAGCGAAATACTGCGGGCTTTCAAGCAACGCAATGGCGGCCATTTTCTGCGCATCCGGCGTGGCGGCACCCTGATCGACCATCGCCATCGCCTGCTGCTCCAAGTCCGTCAGCGCATCCGAATCGGCTTTGGATTGGCGCAGTTGGGCGAGCTCGTCCGGCGTAAACCCCGCGCCCGCCATGCGGTGTAATAAAGAATCCGGCGGCAACCACTTCTCGGGCGACGCAGGCGCGTGCTCCGACAACAGCAGATCCCAATACACCCCACCGGGCATATTCGGGCGCGGCGCCTTGCCATCGCGCATGGCCACAATCTGATGAAACGCCGCACGGAAGCGCGCATCGCCCGTCACGGCAAAACTGCGTGCCATGCGGGTCAAATCATCGGAAGATTGGCGCAATTCCACCGCCAGTTGCAAGCTGTGAAACCGCAGATCATTCGCGGCATCAATCGCCTTTTCCGCATGCACATACACCACGAAACCCACGACCAAGACGGCGTAGATCACGAGGTTCAGCAACAAATGACGAGAAAACGGCGTGTTGGTCATAGCAATTGATTGAAGAGAATAATTCCCCCACTAACAGGCTGTTGAAAAACGGTTTCAACAGCCTGTTAAAGCAAGCCAAGGAAGGCTTGCCCGAAAATCAAGCATCGTAACTGCTTGATTTTCGCCCATCGTTACGGGCGTGTACCGGAACGATGGGGTTGAAAAAGACAGGGATGTCTTTTTTCAACATCCTGCTAAAACACCGAGAATACTAACATCATTTTTTCAGCCTAATCGCGCTCTAAAACATCCAAGCGCGCCAGCACGGCCACGACCAAGCCCACATCCGCCTGAGGGCAAGCAGCCGTGACCTCAGACGCCGAACGCGCGCCTTCCACAATCAGCACAAACGCATGCGCCGTCGAGCCATCCTGACCCAAATCCGTCGCCGCTTCCCGCATGCTCGACAGTAAATCCAGCGCGTCGTGATCGCCCCAAGTGGCCGAAAAAATCATCTGCGCAAGGGCGGCTGCCGCCTCATCGCGCGCCTCATCCGCCAAGGTATCCAACCAACGGGGATGCGCCACCGCATAGTCCAGCCCGGCCAGAATCATCCGATCTTCATCGTCCAGGCATGCCACATCCACTGGCTGCCCGGCACGCCAAGCGCGCAAGGCCGCCACCAATTGATGCCAACCATCCTCTGCATAAGTCTGCATCAGGGCAGGCTCTTCAGCCGATGCGCGCGCGGCCAGCATCGCCAGAATCAATTCTTGATGAGCGGCGCAAATTTGCGCTGAGGGTTTAATCATCACAACACTCCGAAAACTTGCCTATGCTAATCACCGGCGGATACTCCCTCCCCCTTGAGGGGGGAGGGTTGGGGTGGGGGTGGAAAACCCCAATGAAGGCAGGCTCGATTACCCGCTTCCTCTGCCACACATAAAGAAATGCGTGAACTTGGAGCCTGCCTACGCAGTACCGTTAATGTAGCGGCATCTTACGCCGCCCCTCCCCACAAATCGAACACAACCCACCATATAGGAGCAGACCGTGGAATTCCGACCTTTGGGTGATTCCGGCATCACCGTCAGCAGCTTATGTCTCGGCACCATGACCTTCGGCCAACAAAATACCGAAGCCGAAGCCCACGCACAGTTGGATTTTGCCGTCGCCCACGGCATTAATTTTATCGACACCGCCGAAATGTACCCCGTGCCGCCCCGCGCCGAAACCCAAGGCAGCACCGAACGATTCGTCGGCAGTTGGCTGCGGCGACAAGCGCGCGACCAACTCATCATCGCCACCAAAATCGCCGGCCCGGCACGCGGCATGCGCTGGATTCGCGGCGGCCCGCAAATCAATCGCCAGCAAATCACCGAAGCCATTGATGGCAGCCTCGCGCGCCTGCACACCGACTATGTGGATCTGTACCAAATTCATTGGCCAGAACGCTATGTGCCCATGTTCGGAGAACGCCATTACCGCAGCGACCGACGGCGCCCCGCAGAAGCCATCGACGAACAACTGCGCGCCCTGGCAGAATTGGTGCAAGCGGGCAAAGTACGCGCCATCGGCCTCTCGAACGAAACCCCGTGGGGCGTACTCGCCTTTGAACGCGCCGCCCGCGAACACGGCCTGCCGCGCGTCGTCAGCGTGCAAAACGCCTACCATTTAATGAATCGCAGCGTCGAAACCGGCGGCCTCGCGGAAGTCAGCCAAGAAACCGGCATCGGCCTGCTCGCCTACAGCCCGCTCGCCTTCGGCTGGCTGACAGGCAAATACACACAAAACCCACAGGCGACCGGACGCATCACCGAATTCCCCGGCTTCGGCCAGCGCTACGCCAAACCCAATGTTCCCGTCGCCGCAGCCGCCTACGCCGAACTCGCCGCCCAGCACGGGCTCAGCCCCGCGCAACTGGCCATCGCCTTCGCCCACCAACAATCGTTTACCACCAGCGTGATTATTGGCGCGACCCAACTCACCCAACTGGCCGAAAACATCG
>DYMR01000135.1:0-3646 GCA_020721485.1 Halothiobacillus neapolitanus
GCGCAGCGCGCCGTTATCTAGGCGGTGGATGGCCGGGCGATGGGTGTGGCCGTGAACCAGCACGCGGGCGGGGTGCGCGGCCATGAGGCGCTGCACGGAATCGGCATTTACATCCATGATGTCTTCCGGTTTGCGGCTCGATTCGGTTTTGCTGCGCGCGCGCAGGGCTTCGGCCACCGCCGTCCGTTCAGCCAGCGGTTTGCCCAAAAAATCGCAGCGAAACGCCGGGGAACGCAGTTGCTGGCGCATCGCTTGATAGGCGAGGTCGTCGGTGCAGAGCTGATCGCCGTGGCAGAGCAACACCGGCTGCGCGCCGGCTTCCATCAGCAATTCATCCGGCAGGGCGGTGGCGCCCAGCCGGGTCAGGAATTCGTGGCCGATCAAAAAATCGCGGTTGCCGCTTTGGAAAAATCGGCGGCAGGGCAGGGCGGCAAGCGCATTCAGGACATCGGCTACGGCGGGCGGCACGGGTTGATCGTCGCCCACCCAGTAGTCGAACAAATCGCCCAAAATGTAGAGCGCTTCGGCTTTGGCCGCACGCGGCAGCAGGGCGCGCAACGGCGCGAGCGCCGCCGTATTGCCTGCCGAAAGATGCAGATCCGCGATGATGAGAATTTCGGCCATGGGGCGGCTTACGCTTCGACGCGTTGGGCTTCGGTGATGACGATGTCTTCAGCGGGCACATCGCTGTGCCCCATGCGGCGACCGGTCGGCAGGGTGGCCATGGCATCCACCACGCTCATGCCATCGACCACTTGACCGAACACGGCATAGCCGTAGCCTTGCGGGTTTTTGGCGGTAAAGTCGAGAAAGCCGTTATCTTTCAAGTTGATGAAGAATTGGCTGGTGGCCGAATGCGGATCGCCGGTGCGCGCCATCGCGATGCTGCCGCGCACATTTTTCAGGCCGTTTGCGGCTTCGTTCTCAATCGGCGGCATGGTTTTCTTCTGCTCCATATCCGGCGTCATGCCGCCGCCCTGCGCCATAAATCCGGGGATGACGCGGTGAAAAGTGGTGCCGACATAGTGGCCTTTGTCGATGTAACTCAGGAAGTTGGCGACGGTGACGGGCGCTTTTTCTGCGTCCAGTTCCAAGGTGATGGTGCCCAGGCGGGTGGTGAAGGCGACGCGGGGATTGCTCATGGAAAATTCCTCTGCTAAGCGTTGAAATCAGGGGCGAAAATCGGGGCTTGACGGGCTGTGTATGCTGGCCTTTGTGTTCTGGTCGTCGCTTGGGCTGTCGCCTAAGACCCCGTTGGGGTCTTCATTCTGGCGAGCCAGCGCACGACGACCGCACGGCGGTTGAGATTCGCGCACAAAGCCGCAATGATACACGCCCCCGAGGGTTGATTGATATTCCACCGAACAAGACGAGACAAGCGCCCCATGCTGCACATTTATGACTCCAAAGCCCGCGCGCTGCGCGCCTTCGTTCCGCGCGTTCCGCATCAGGTCGGGATGTATGTCTGCGGCATGACGGTGTACGACCGTTGCCACATCGGCCACGCGCGGGTGATGGTGGTGTTCGATATGGTGGTGCGTTATTTGCAGGCCAATGATTTTGCAGTGAATTATGTGCGTAACATCACCGATATTGACGACAAAATCATCGCGCGGGCGGCAGAAAACCGCGAAAGCATTCAAGCCTTGACCGAGCGCTTTATCAGCCTGATGCACGACGATGCGGCGGCGCTGGGTTGCCAGCCGCCGACCGCTGAGCCAAGGGCGACCGAGCATGTCGGCAGCATGGTTGCCATGATCGAGGCGCTGATCGAGCGGGGGCACGCCTACCGCGCGGCCAATGGCGATGTGTATTTCGATGTGTCGACTTTCGAGCGCTATGGGCAGTTGTCCAACCGCGCGCTCGATGATCTGCGTGCCGGAGCGCGGGTGGCGGTGGACGAGGCCAAAGATGACCCCCTCGATTTCGTGCTGTGGAAAGCGCCCAAACCCGGCGACCCGTCGTGGGATGCGCCGTTCGGCGAGGGGCGTCCGGGTTGGCACATCGAGTGCTCGGCCATGTCCACCCAGTTGTTGGGCGCCTCGTTCGATATTCACGGGGGCGGGCAGGATTTACAGTTTCCGCACCACGAAAACGAAATTGCCCAGAGCGAATGCGCCACCGGCCATCCCTATGTTAACTACTGGATGCACAACGGTTTTGTGCGCATCAACGAAGAAAAAATGTCCAAATCCTTGGGGAATTTTTTCTCGGTCGCCGAAGTGATGGCGCGCTATCACCCGGAAGTGATCCGCCTGTTCGTGCTGAACAGCCACTACCGCAGCCCGCTGAATTATTCCGATGCCAATTTGGATGCCGCCCGCGCCAGCCTGACCCGTTGGTATCAAGCCGTGGCCGATGCGCCGGTGCTGGAGGGCGTGACGCCCGATGCCGCGCTGATGGCGCGCTTTCACACGGTAATGGACGACGATTTCAACACGCCGCAGGCACTGGCCGTGGTGTTTGAAGGCATCAGCGAATGGCACAAACGGCATGAACCCGCCGTGCTGGCGGCGGTGCAGGCCATCGGCGCGGTGCTGAACCTCGGCCAGCGGCCACCGGCGGAATTTTTGCGCTGGGCGCCGCCCACCGAGGGGCTGAGCGATGCGCTGATCGAGCAGAAAATTGCCGAACGCAACGCCGCACGGCAGCGTAAGGACTTTGCCGAATCGGATCGTCTACGCGATGAGCTGGCCGCTGCCGGCGTGGTGCTGGAGGATAAAGCCGGGCAAACCACTTGGCGGCGGGGTTGAGGTCTGGCTCCTCCTGATTCAGAGATTCTGTAAATACTCTGCCAATACCCGCGCATGGTTGATGGCGGGGTCGTGTGCGGCGTACAGCAGCGTCACCGGCCTTGCTTGGCGAAGCTGCTGAAGCACTGCGACGGGTTCGGGGTGGTTCGTCAATTCTTGGTGATACCGTTCGGTAAATTCCGCGAACCGTGCGGGGTCATGCCCAAACCAGGTCCGCAAGGCCGGGCTGGGCGCGATGTCTTTCAACCATAAATCCAATGCGGCGGCTTGCTTGCTCAGGCCGCGTGGCCACAGACGATCCACCAAAACCCGCGCACCATCGGTCGCCGCCACCGGTTCATAGATGCGACGAATCTGAAGCGCGCATGCCGTCATTAAAGCGTCGTCATTTGAGCGCTGTCACTGAATTGCCCTCACTGAATCGCCCTCATTGGCTGGTGCGGGTGTACGACTGGTTGATCGTGCCGTAGATTTGCCCGTTGGAGCCGCGCACGGTGGTGCTGCTTTCTTGCGACACGCGGGAGTAGGGGGCGCACCCTGTCAGCGCCGTGCTGATACCTAGGCTGAGGCTGATGGCGATCAACACGAGCCGCCGCCGAGCCGTCGGTTTCATGACTTTTTCGCCTGGGATTGTTGGGCGAGGGCGTTGAGTTGCACCTCGGTGGGATCGGCAATGGCGAGCAGTTTTACCGCCAAATCGGCTTCGATGCTGCGCCATTCGTTCGCGAATTCGGCCTGATCGTACCGCAGGGTTTGCTGCGCGGCGGCGATGCCCAAGCGCAGAGAATCGACCATATCCGGCTGATAGACGCCGGCGGGGTGCAAATGCGCGGTGCTGGCCTCGTCGATGATCTGATCGCTGCGCAGATTATCGTCCATGGTCTGATCGCTAC
>DYMR01000135.1:3746-5332 GCA_020721485.1 Halothiobacillus neapolitanus
ATGGCGCGCTGCTGGTCATCAATCAAGCGGGCATAAATGGCCGCAAGCCAATGGTAGTACCGATCGCTCAAGTTGCTGGGGGATTGCTGCGTCATGATTTCTGCCTCCGGTGTGCGCCCGGCTAACGGTGTGCCGGGGGCGTTTTGCGTTATCCTAAGCGCCTTTTTCCGCTTTTGCCAAAAACTGCCCCATGTTGAACGAGCACTACCTGCCCGCCGAAGTTGAAGACACTGCCCAAACGCATTGGCATAACCACCACAATTTCCGTGCGGTGGAAGACCCCACGCGGGAAAAATTCTATTGCCTGTCGATGTTTCCGTACCCTTCCGGGCGGCTGCACATGGGGCATGTGCGCAACTATACGATTGGCGATGTGATCGCCCGCTATCAGCGGATGCAGGGCAAAAATGTGTTGCAACCGATGGGTTGGGATGCCTTCGGCCTGCCGGCAGAAAATGCCGCGCTGAAAAATGGCGATGCCCCCGCGCGCTGGACTTTCGAGAACATCGACTACATGCGCGGGCAGTTGCAGCGCCTGGGGCTGGCCTACGATTGGCAGCGCGAAATCGCCACCTGCACGCCGGAATACTACCGCTGGGAACAATGGTTGTTCACCCGCCTGGTGCGCAAGGGTATGGCGTACAAAAAAACCGCCGTGGTGAATTGGGACCCGGTCGATATGACCGTGCTGGCGAACGAGCAAGTCATCGATGGGCGAGGCTGGCGTTCGGCTGCCTTGGTTGAACGGCGCGAAATTCCGCAGTGGTTTATTAAAATCACCGACTATGCCGATGAATTATTGGATGATTTGAATCAGTTGACTGGCTGGCCGGAGCAGGTGCGCACCATGCAGGCCAACTGGATTGGCCGCTCGCGCGGTTTGCAGGTGGATTTTACGCTGGCCGATGGCACGCCATTGACCGTGTTCACCACCCGGCCCGATACGCTGTACGGCGTGTCCTATCTGGCCGTGGCCGCCGAGCACCCGCTGTGCAAGCAGGCAGCGGAATCCAACCCGGCGATTGCCGCCTACATCGATCGCTGCCGTCATCACAAGGTGGCGGAAGCGGAACTGGCGACCATGGCGAAGGAAGGCGTCGATCTCGGCATTACCGTGACGCACCCGCTGACCGGCGCGCCGATTCCGGTGTGGTCGGCCAATTTCGTGCTGATGGAATACGGCACCGGCGCGGTGATGGCGGTGCCGGCGCACGATCAGCGCGATTTTGAATTCGCTCAGCAATACGGCTTGCCCATCACACCGGTCATTACGCCGGTCATCATGCCAGTCATCGAGGCCGCCGCGCCGCACGACTATGCCGCCAGCGCGATGACCGCCAAGGGCAAGCTATTCAATTCCGGCGCATTTTCCGGTCTGGAGTTCGAGCCGGCGTTTGATGCGATTGCCGCGCACCTCGAAGCCAAAAGCCAAGGTCAGGTGCAAATCAATTACCGCCTGCGCGATTGGGGCGTGTCGCGCCAGCGCTATTGGGGTTGCCCGATTCCGATCATCAATTGCCCGCATTGCGGCGCGGTGCCGGTGCCGGACGATCAGTTGCCGGTCATTCTGCCCACCGATGTGGTGA
>DYMR01000136.1:0-1292 GCA_020721485.1 Halothiobacillus neapolitanus
TCGCGACAATGCGCCGTGAACCCCGCCAGGCCCGGAAGGGAGCAACGGTAACGGTGGCCTTGGGTGCCGGAGATCGGCGGGTGCGGGGCACCACCCCATTTCTCGGCGGCGGTTGCGCCGTCGCTTTTCTGGCTGAACCGGTATGAGTTATCTCGTTCTGGCGCGAAAGTGGCGGCCAAAACGCTTTGCGGACATGGTCGGGCAGGGGCATGTGCTCCAAGCGCTCACCAATGCGCTCGACCAAGCGCGGCTGCATCATGCCTACCTGTTTACCGGCACGCGCGGCGTGGGCAAAACCACCGTCGCGCGTATTTTCGCCAAGGCCTTAAATTGCGAAACCGGCGTGAGCAGCGCGCCCTGCGGTGTGTGCGCGGCCTGTCGGGAAATCGACGAAGGCCGCTTCGTGGATTTGATCGAAGTGGATGCCGCGTCGCGCACCGGCGTCGATGACACCCGCGAACTGCTCGACAATGTGAACTACGCCCCGGTTCGCGGGCGCTTCAAGATCTACCTGATCGACGAAGTGCACATGTTCTCGAAATCGAGCTTCAACGCCCTGCTTAAAACGCTGGAAGAACCGCCGGCACATGTCAAATTCCTGCTCGCCACCACCGATCCGCAAAAATTGCCGGTCACGGTGCTGTCGCGCTGCCTGCAATTTACCCTGCGCCCGCTGCCGGCGACGCAAATTCAACAACACCTCGTGACCGTGCTCGGCCAAGAGTCCATTCCCTTTGAACCGGCGGCCTTGCGCTGGGTGGCGGAGGCGGCTAATGGCTCGATGCGCGATGCCCTGAGCCTGCTCGATCAAGCCATCGCCTATACCGGCGGCAGTTTGGACGCCGCGCGGGTGGCCGAAATTTTGGGGTTGGGTCAGCAGGATCGCGTGTGGGCAGTGCTCGACGCACTGGCCACGCAGGATGCGGTGGCGATGATGGCGGCGGCGCATGCGGCGCTCGATGGCGCGGTCGAACCGCCGGTGTTTCTCACGCAACTGATTGAAGCGATTCACCAATTGGCGTTGGCGCAGTGGCTGCCGCCTGCGGAAGCCGATGAGCCGCCGATCCCGCCTGCCTTGCGCAGCATCGCGCCCGCCACGCTGCAACTTTGGTACCAAATCGCCACCTTGGGGCGGCGGGATTTGTCCTACGCCCCGAACGCCCGCCTGGGGCTGGAAATGATCTTACTGCGGCTGCTGGCGTTCGCACCGAGCGCCCACAGCGCCAGCGCGATGGAAACGCCGCCGCCGCGCCGGCCACCGTCTGCGCCCCCGCTGCCAGCCAGCCCCTCGG
>DYMR01000136.1:1392-5290 GCA_020721485.1 Halothiobacillus neapolitanus
GATCACTGCCGCATGGTGCAGCGGGGCGAGAAAATTTTCTTACACCTCGCCGCTGAGTACGAAGCGGCGGCGAACAAGGCCGTGCGCGAAAATTTGCTGCGGCAGTTGACCGCACTGGTGGGCGCGCGCCCAATCGAATTCGTCATTGATCCGCCCGCTGCGGCCACCAAGGCGCCGGTGGAACCTGCCGCGCGCGCCGCGCCGGTTGCAGCCCCCCCGACTGAGCTACAAGCCGAATCGCGGCCAGAACAAACTCCTGCCGCCCGCCGTGCCGAAGCGCAAGCCGCCGCCGATACCGCGCGCCGCGCCGAGATGCGGGCGCATCCCGTGGTGCAGGTTTTGCAGAGCGAAGCGGGCGGCACTTTGCTGGAAGAAACCATTCAACCGCGTCGGGTTGCGCCCGATGCCCCAACTCCCACTCCAACCCCAACCGAGGAATAACCCATGTTCAATAAAGCAGGGCTTGGTAATCTGATGAAGCAAGCGCAGCAAATGCAAGACAAAATGCAGCGCATGCAAGAAGAAGTTGCCAAATTGGAAGTGACCGGCGAATCCGGCGGCGGCATGGTCAAAATCACCATGACCGGCAAGCATGAAGTTCGCCGCGTCAGCATCGACGACAGCCTGATGCAAGACGACAAAGAAATGCTCGAAGACCTGATCGCGGCCGCGCTGAACGATGCCGCCCGCCGCGTCGAGCAAAATCAGCAGGAAAAAATGGCCGGTGTCACGGCGGGCATGAACTTGCCGGCGGGCATGAAACTGCCGTTTTAATCGACGGCTGAGCGCACAAGCCGATGTTTTCCCCCGCGTTCGATGAGCTGGTGCAGGCGCTGCGCCGGTTGCCCTCCGTCGGGCAGAAAACCGCGCAACGCATGGCCTTGCACCTGCTCACCCGCGATCGGCCGGCCGCCGAACGCATGGCCGAACAGTTGACCTCCGCGCTCAGCCGCATTGGCCATTGTCGCCAATGCCGAATTTTGTCCGAAACCGAACTGTGCCGCGTCTGCGCGGATGAAACCCGCGATGCCGGGCAACTCTGCGTGGTCGAATCCCCCACTGATTGGCTCGCCATCGAGCAATCCGGCGTGTACCACGGGCGGTACTTCGTGCTGAGCGGGCGCTTATCGCCGCTCGATGGCTTGGGGCCGGAGGAAATCGGCTTGCCGAACCTGCTTCGGCATGTGGCGCAGCAGCCGGTGCAAGAACTGATTCTCGCCCTCAGCGCCACGCTCGAAGGGGAGGCCACGGCAGACTTTATTCAAGAACAGGCCGCCGCCTTCGTGCCGCGCATCAGCCGCTTGGCGCAGGGCGTACCGATTGGCGGCGAACTCGAATATCTCGATCCGCACACCCTCAACCGCGCCTTTACGGGGCGGCGGAGCTAGCCGCCACAGCCCCGTTGGACGAGGGCGTGGGCAAGTGCGTGGACACGGGTTTTGGCGCGGTTTCTGGTGCGGGTTCTGGCGCAGGAACATGAGCCGCTGCCGCTGCCTTCTGCGCCAATTCTTCGGTTAACACCTTGCGCAAATGCGCATCGCTTTCTTGGTAAAAGCCTGCATCCCACACAATGCGCCGGTGAATATCCGCCATCGACCAACCGCGAATGTTTTGCCAAGGCGCCGGCACGGTGTCCAGCAGCTTCAGCGCCAACGCTTGATGGTGCGCACTGGCGAGCGTGGCGGCGAACAACAACCGCGCACCGGGTTCGGTATCCGGCAGTTTTAAGGCGCGGACAAAATCATCGAACGCAGCCTGCGGCTGATTCTCGGCCAAATAAAATTGCGCCTGTCTGCTGAGCAAACTGCGCTGGGCTTCGGGGGAATTCGCGATGTGCGGGTTGGTGAGCGCCACCGTCACCAGCTTCATGCCAAACCCTGCGCCAAACACGCTGCAATCTTCCTGCAACCGGCCCAGGAAGGTATCGAACTGATAACCGGTCACATTCAGCGCCAAATCGCCACTGCCGGCCAGTTTGAGTAAAGCCGCGCTCAAACCGGCGGGCGCGCTGCCCATGTCGCAGGCCACAAACGCCCGATTCGCCAGCACCAGCAAATCGTTCGGGTGTTCTGCAAAGGCCGCATCCAACAGCCTTTCCGCCTCGGGGTAATTGCCGGTTTTTTCCCAAAAATTCGCCAGATAACTTTGTGCGCGGGCGGAATGCGGATGCTCATGCGCCCAAGCCAGCGCCTGCGCAAACGGCTTGCCCCACAAATCGGCGCGCTTGGCGGTCAACAGCGCGAGCAGCGACAGCAGCACCACCGCCGTCCACATCGGCCAGCGTTGCTGAGCCGTGGTGCGGTTCACCAGCCACATCGCCAGCGGGAAAAACATCAGCCCCGCCGGTAAATAATTGCGGTGTTCGAACATCAATTCCAGCGGAATGAAGCTGGATTCGAGCAATTGCCCAACGAAATAAAACGCCAGCGCCAAACCCACCGCGCGCGCCAGCGGGTTGCGGGCGAAGCGCAGCAGCGCCGCCAGAGCCATCAGCCCCAACAGCCCCAGCGCGGCGAACAGCGTGATCCAAGGGTGAAACAGGCTGGTGGAAAGCGGAATGTCGTCGTTGAACAAGCCGCCATCGTGCAAACCCGGCAGCCACAGCTCGCGCAGATAGTCCCACACGATGCGAGTTTCAGTCAGCAAGCGCTCAGCGGGAGTGAAATCCCGCCCGAAATTCTGGCCAGAAAACAGGATGGGCAATTGATACGCGAGATACGCCAACAGCGCGGCGCTCGGCAACAGCACAAACACCCGCCGCCACCACAAAAACCACCGGCCATCCCGATCGAGCGCGCGGCCATCGGCATTGAATACAAAGGCCTCGATGAGCCAAGCCAACAAGGGCAGCAAGGCACCGTTTTCCTTGGAAAAAGTCGCCAACAGCGTGCCGAGTGCCAACCCCGCACTCATCGCCACATAGCCCCGCACCGGCTTGCCCGCCCGCAACCACAGCCGCCCCTGCACAAACGCCCACAACCCGGCAAACACGAATAACGCGGCCAGCATCGCCATCCGCTGAATCACATACAGCGTGGTCGAAACCCACAGCGGATGTAGCAACCACAGCCCAGCGCCCAATACCGCCACCCACAGCGCCCGCTGCCGATCCAGCCCGAACGCCCGCGCCAGCGCGTGCAACAAACCCGCCAACAACAGCCCATTGAGCAAATGAATCAACACATTCGTATCCTTGAACACCTCCGGCGGCGCCGGCCAACTGTGCGTATCCAACAAAAAACTCGCCAGCGAAATCGGACGACCGGTGGGGCCGGAAAATCCCGAAGTAATCCAGGCCCAAGCCTGCCACGCATGCTGAATCGGGCCGTAATCCCCCATCGGCGGCAGATTGCCGAAATCATCGAACAAAAACGCTCCGGACAAACCCGGCCAGTACACGGCATAAGCCAACACCAGCAACACGACGCCGGTAGCAAAGGGTTTCCAATCAATCCGCATAACAAATCCTTAAATAATCGCGAATCATCGAGGGGCGTGTGCCGCCGGAAGGTGAGGGCTTTTTATCCCCACCTATACACCCCCACCCCAACCCTCCCCCCTCAAGGGGGAGGGGGTAATACGGTGCTCCGTATCATCCGCAAGGCAGCGCGACCCGCTTAGCACTCTTGAAGGGGGGGCTTACCCTAACGAGGCTCCCTTCTAACCCCTCCCTCTTGAGGGGGGAGGGCTGGGGTGGGGGTGAACCATCAAACACCAAACTACCCATTTGTCGTGAATGGGAAAACTACCCCCACAACCTTTACCGAAGTTTCTTCCCAACCCCTCACCCTTGAAGGGAGTCGCGCCCTAACGGCGCTCCCCTCCTAACTCCCTCCCCCTAGAGGGGGGCGAAGCGGGTCGCGTTGCCCCGCGACCCCGGACGGGTTGGGGTGGGGGT
>DYMR01000137.1 GCA_020721485.1 Halothiobacillus neapolitanus
AAATGGCGCAGGAAACCGTGCTGATCGTTCGGGTGCTGCACGAGGACATGGACGCCCCCGCCCGATTGCTCGATTAACGCACAGGCGTCTCGGGCGGCGCGACCTCAGCGCTGCTTGAGCACAATCAGCGTCAGGTCGTCGTACAGCGCTTGCGCGCCGATGTGGGCGCGAACGGCGTCGATCACGGCGGTTTTGATCGCCTCGGCAGACGCTCGGTGATGCGCCAACAGGGTGTGTTTGAGGCGGTCGCTGCCGAACAATTCGTCGGTGGCGTTGGCGGCCTCGGTGATGCCGTCGGTGTACAGCACGACGGTGTCGCCGGCGTTGAGCGTCACCACGGCCGCGGCGACAAATTCGGCAATGTCGTCGATCATGCCGATCGGCATGCCCAGTTCGAGCGTGTCGATGTCCTCAAAATGACCATCGGCGCGAATAATGAGCACGCTTTCGTGCTGGCCGATGATGCGCAACTGGCCTTGGTCGGCGTGCGCGGGATCCGGCTGGTAATGCAGCAGCGACAGGGTGAGGTTTTTATCCGAGCGCATGCGCTGCATGTTGTCGAACAGGGTGCGGTTGAGCGTGCTCATCAGCCGCACCGGATCGGTTTCGTTCAGCGTGATGAGGGTGCGCACCGCGCTTTGCGTCATCAGCATCACCAAGCCGCTTTCCAAGCCGTGACCGGTCACATCGCCAATGCCGATGCAAACCTGGCCTTCGTGCTGAAGGATGTCGTAATAATCCCCGCCGACTTCTTCCGCCGGCTCCATGTAGGCGGCAATGTCGAGGGTCGGCACGCTGGAAATTTCGTGGCTGCTCGGGACGATCATTTGCTGAATTTGCCGCGCCACATCCAATTCGGTGCGCATGCGCTGGTTATCCGCCTTGAGCGCCTGATTGAGCTGCTGAATGCGCTCGTTGGCGCTGTGCAGTTCGCCGGTGCGCTCTTTGACCTGATCTTCCAAGTGATTGACCAATTGAGACAATTGCCCGCTCATGCTTTGCATGCCTTGGGCGAGCTGGCCGATTTCATCCCGACTTTGGGCATACGGCGCGAGATCGGGCGAAAAATCGCCGCGCGCGATGGCCGCCGAAGCGGCGGTCAAGGGTTTGAGTGGCCGAAGCACGCGGGTGACGATCACACTCACCAGCAGCGCGAGCGAAGCCAGCACGAGGACGATCAAACCGACCGCCTGCATCAGCCGCATGTTGCGCAGGGCGACGAAATCGCTGCGGTCTTTGAGGATTTGCACCCAACCGATTTGCGCCCCGTTAAAACTCTTGAGCGGCAGCCAGCGCACCCGGAATTCCCGCCCGTCGCGGTGTTCGATGGTGTCGAAAGCTTCATCATTCAACGGGTGCGCGGCGGCTTCTGCGCCATCGATAAACGGATGCGTCAGCGTGCTGCTTTGCACCGTCAACCCGGCCTTATCTGGCTGATTTTGCTCGGTGAAGGTGGCGATTTTTGCCACTTTCGACGACAGCAGCACCTGCCAATCTGCGCCATAGCGGGTTTTAAGCTGCGACAAAAATTCATTGCCAATGTCGATACCGAATTCCACCGTACCGACATGCTCATCGTGCGCGCGAATCGGCGCGATGCCGCGAATCCCGAAGCCCGCGCGCCCCACCTCAATCCCGCTCAACGATTTATCTTCACGATTGGCGGCCACCACAATCGGGCGGAACGACGACAGGTCATCGCCAAATTTGGATGGGTCATGCACGCGCAGAAACGAAGTCGCCGGCGGGATGTGGAACTGATACTGGGCGATTTCAAACTTTTTGCGCAAGGCCTGATAGCCCGGCATCACCAAGGCTTCCAGCGCGGCGCGGTTGCGATCGGCCATCGCCTGCTGCACGCCGGGATTGTTCGCCACCTCGACCGCCAAGCCGAGGGCAAACCCGTTCAAGGTGGTGAGTTCATTGTCGAACGCCAACCCCAGCAGGGTGAGTTCGCGGCGTTCGTCGTTATTGGCGCGGGCGTCGGTGTCGTAGGTCACGAACACCACCATCACCGACAGCACCACGAGCGCCATCAGCATGATCGGCAACAAAATTTTACGGGTGATGCTCATCGGCGGCCTTGCCTTTTAGTGGGAAAAATCATGCCCGATCGGGCGCGGCGCTTACTGCCAAGACAGCGCCAAACTCGGCATCAACCGCTGCAAGTTACGCAGGGATTTGGTTTGCCACGGCACGGTTTCCGAGCCGATGATCGACAAGCCCGCCACCTGTTTGGTGCGCGCTTCAATCACGAATTTCGATAGCACCGCAATGCCCGAGCTATTGAGGAACCCCAAGCAGGTTAAATCGAGCGTGGGCGCCGTCGGCAGGCTGAGCAAGCGGCTGAGCAGCGCGCTCACCGGCGCGTATTCATCCAAACCATTCAGCCGCAGGGTGCCGTTCATTGTCAGCCGTGCGCTGGGTTCATCCAAAGCGATGGCGTAGTTTTCGCCTTCAATCGTATTCAATTCAAACTCCTTGACTGCAATTCCTGCGCGGTGCGGCGAGGCACTCGACTTCACACGGTGAGCGCGACCTGCGTTTGTGCATTCACGCCCTGCGCGCCCTGCGGCGCAAAACGCCACGCCAGCGCGGCACCGTAATCATTGACCATCGTCAGCAAGCCCAGCCCCGACGAGGAGCCGGTCATGGCGTTCGATTCCAACTGGTCCATGTAGAGCGTGTCGGCATCGGAATCCGCCAAGCGCTGAATAAACTGCCGAAAATCCGCCGCTTGCGCTTCGGTAATGTGGTTGGTCAGGGTCAGCACCACCTGTTCGCTGGTCATCACCAGTTCGATCTCGATGGGCGCGCCCGACGCCGCATCATGATACTTCATCGCGTTTTCCAATAATTCGTTGGCGATGTAACTCACCGCGCCCTTAACCTCCGCCTGCCGCTGCCCGGTGGCGGGGTCGGCATCGTCGCGCGGGAAAAAGGCGGTGACATAATCGCCCATGAAATCCGCCGATAAGCCGTTGTTCCGCCAGCGTTGCTGCAACGGCAACTGACCCGGAGAAAAGCTCAAGGTCAGCCGCTCGCCGCCGGTCGGCAGCGTCCAAAAATCGCCATACGGATTCTCTGCACTCATCGAACACTCCCGAAAAAAAGCTTGCGCAAACAGGCGGATAAAAACCGACAGGACGCGGGCAATCCGGCAATCACTCAACACCCGGCGGCGCTTCGGGCGCACGGGCATCGCTGATGACGCGATTGCGCCCCTGATTTTTGGCCGCGTACAAATGATCGTCGGCCTGCTCGACGAGGTGTTGCGCGTCGAGCACCACGCCCGCGCCCACGGTGGCCACGCCAATACTGAGCGTGACGACGCCAAACGGCGAGGCCGCGTGCGGAATGTTTTTCCCCATCATGGCTTCTTGTAATGACAGCGCGATTTTTTCCGCGCCGGCCAAATCGGTGTAGGGCAGAATCACCGCGAACTCCTCGCCGCCGTAGCGCATGGCCTTGTCGCAAGGGCGCTGGCACTGGTCTTTCAACGCCTGCGCCACCTTGACCAAGGCGGCATCGCCCTCCCAATGGCCGTAGCGGTCGTTGTAGCGTTTGAAAAAGTCGATGTCGCAGAAAATCAGCGACAGCGGTTTTTCTTCGCGCCGGCACAGCGCCATGGTTTGATCGAGGTATTCATCAAAATCCCGCCGATTGCCGATGCGGGTGAGACCATCTTGGCGGGTGAGCTGCTCGATGTCGTCGTAACGCGACATCCAGCGCTGATCGACCTCATCCCCATGCTCCGCGAGCGATTCCACCAGAATCTCCAGATCGGATTTTTGCTGATTCACAATGTCGAGCACGGCGTGCAGCTGCCGCTCAACCTCCTCCCGCTGGCGAATCTCGTGCCGGAGCTGCTCATTGAGCTCCACCAACTGCTGCTCGATCGCGTCGCCGTGCTCGATCGCGGTGGTGAGCTCAATCTCCAAATCACGCATGGTTTGCAGCATTTGCGAAAATTGGCGGTGCTGATCGGCGTCTTCGCGCATCGGGCAACTCCTGTTTCATTAAATTTGGCGAGGTACCTCGAAAAACCGTTACGAGCCCGTTCGAGTGCAAGGAGCCGCGGGCTGACGCCAGCTTCGCGTTCAGCGAACAACGAGACATATCTGGATCGATAGGCGAGGCGTGAGCGAGCACACGACGATGCCATCGGATGGCGCAGTAGGTCTTTCGAGGTGCCATTGGCTTTATACAACAATACCCCCTCCCCATGCTGGTGAATTTGATGGCAGAATCCCTCTGATTCATACAAGAAATGTACAAAATTCCCGAGCCGGGACACGCATCAAGGACGAACCCCATGGCCATTACCGACTGGCCGGCCGATGAACGGCCGCGTGAACGCTTGCTGAAATTTGGCGCCGAGGCGCTGTCGGATGCCGAATTGCTGGCGATTTTTCTGCGCACGGGCGTCGCCGGGCGGTCGGCGGTCGATTTGGCGCGGGATTTATTGCAGCACTTTGGCGGCGTGCGGCGCTTGCTTGCCGCACCGCAGGCCGAATTTGCCGAAGCTCGGGGCTTGGGGCCGGCCAAATTCGCGCAGTTGCAAGCGGTGCTCGAACTCGCCCGACGCCATTGGGCGGAGGAATTGGCCGCGCAATCGGTCATGGATTCGCCCGCCGCCGTGCGCCGGTTTTTGCAGGCCGAATTGCGTGACCGCAGCCAAGAAGTGTTCGCGGTGCTGTTTTTGGATAAACAACACCGCGTGCGCGCGTTTGAGCGGCTGTTTTTCGGCACCATCGACCAAGCGGCGGTTCACCCGCGCGAAGTGGTGAAGGCCGCGCTGCGTCACCACGCGGCGGCGGTGATTTTGGCGCATAACCACCCGTCGGGCGTGGCGGAACCCAGCGCCGCCGACCGGCAAATCACCGATCGGCTCTGCGCGGCGCTGGCGCTGATTGATGTGCGGGTGCTCGATCACCTCGTCGTGGGGGAAACCACGGTGTCGTTCGCCGAGCGCGGCTGGCTGCTCGCGGCGGGGTGATCGCGCACGCGGCCGGGCATCAATCAGCACCCGCTAAACCACTCACATTCAGCCATTCAATCCCCGCCCATAAATATTCTGTTTGCTGCCAAGGGCTTGGCCGCGTTATCACAGGCACCGGGATGCGGCATTCGCACCCGTGGCGGAGGGTAACGAGATGGCGCGCACGCAGCGAAGTGTTCGACGGGGGCTTCGGTTCGGCTGGCTGCTCGCGCTGGGGTGTTGGGCGGGCATCGTCCAAGCCGCTAACTTGCCGGG
>DYMR01000138.1 GCA_020721485.1 Halothiobacillus neapolitanus
CGTTGCCATGGAGGTTTCTCGTCACTTAAGAAAAAGGTTGCGAACGGACGACCGTTATTTTTTTGATTGAAGGCTTCGCGCTGCGCGAAACACCGGCTTCAATCAAAAAAAGTGTGGGCACTATAACGGTGCACCCACACACCGAGGAAGCGGAACACCGCCGACCCTCGGCAGGACTTGCTTAAGCCCTTATTTCAGTTTGATTTTCGCCGCCCAAGAGGCTTCGATCAACTGAGCCACATCCGCCGGAATCGGGATGTAGTGCAGTTCTTCCGCAGCGGCTTGGCCGTGCTCCATGCTCCACTTGAAGAAATCCAACACCGCTTGCACTTGAGCCGGATCGCTCGGGTTGGTGTGCACGATGGCGAAGGTTGAACCCGTGATCGGCCAGCTGTCATCACCCGGTTGATCGGTCAGCACCACGCGGAAGCCCGGCGTGCCTTTCCAATCCGCATGCGAAGCCGCTGCGCCAAAGTTTTTCATGGTCGGAGCAACCCGCTTGCCGGCGCTGTTCATCATATCCATGTACGGCAGCTTGTTTTGCAGCGCGTAGGCATATTCCACATAACCGATCGAACCTTTGATGCGGTCGGTGTAAGAAGCCACGCCTTCGTTGCCTTTACCGCCGAGGTTGCCTTTAGACAGCCAGTTTACGGTGGTGCCTTCGCCTACTTTTTCTTTCCACTCTGGGCTAACTTTGCTCAGGTAGTTGGTGAAAATCGCCGTGGTGCCAGAGGCATCAGAGCGATGAACGACAGTGATGTCCATATCCGGCAATTTTTTGCCCGGGTTCAATTTTTCAAGCGCCGGATCATTCCACTTGGTGATTTTGCCCATCATGATGTCGGCCAGAACCGGACCATCGATGACCAATTCGCCCTTGGTGATACCCGGGAGGTTGGCAACGATCACCTCGCCGCCCATGATCAACGGCCATTGGGTCAGGCCATTTTTTTCCAGGTCTTCAACGGTCATCGGCGCATCAGAAGCACCAAAGTTCACGGTGTTGGCAATAATTTGCTTGATGCCCGCGCCAGAACCGACGGATTGATAGTTCACCTCAACCCCTTTCTCGGTTTTGTAGGCAGCAGCCCACTTGGAGATGATCGGGTACGCGAAGGAAGAACCCGCGCCGGTGATGGTTTTCACCTCTTCGGCTTGGGCAGTGACTGCGAAGGCCGTGGTGGCAGCGAGAATCGCGCCAGCAATCAGTTTCTTGTTCAGTTTCATCGAAAAGCTCCTCGAACGAGACAGACAGTTTTAGGGTTAAATCCAGTCGCGCAGGTCGCGACCCGCAGCGGATTATCCGTACCAAAAAATGACACTTCATGACAAAAACATGACATTTTGATGACAGGCGCCCGGTGGAGCGATTTCACCCCGCACGGCGGAACTCTGCGGGCTGGACAGGGCGAAAAAATCGGCTATCTTTCGTATCGGTTATTTACCGATGACCATAACGAAAAATAATCCTCTGATAAATATGATCAAATTCATCACCGCCCCGCAATTATTGGCCGCGCGCTTGACGACCCACGCCCTGCCAGTGCTCGACCTCAGCACCGCCGACGCCCCGCTGGCCGGCACCCACCGCATCGGCTTCGACGGCATCGTGCGCAGCGAAGGCGACACCGTCGGGCTATTGCCCACGATCGAACAACTCAATACCGCCTTGCAGCACACGGGCATCACCCCGAATCTGCCGGTCGCCCTCATCGACGATCAACAAGGCTTGGCGGCATCGCGGCTGGCCTGGACGCTCGCCGTCTGCGGCTTTACCGACTTAATCATGATCGATGGCGGGCGCAACGCCCTACTGGCAACGGGCTGGCCGCACGGCGAACCGGCACCCACCGCCGCGACACCGCCGTTAACCTATGTGCTCGACGCGCACCACTGCACCGCCGAAGCCATTCGCGACCATCTTGCACACCCCGATTGGCAAATCATCGACGCCCGCAGCCACGACGAGTACACCGGCGCCGATCAACGCGCGCGGCACGCCGGCCACATCCCCGGCGCAATTCATTGCGACTGGCGCGAATTTTTTCGCCCGGATGCGCCCGATGTACTCCAACCGGACGACGCGATCCTCGCCCGCTTGGCCGCGCGAGGGATTCACCAAGAATCCCGCCGCACATTGGCGGTGTATTGCCAAAGCCATCGGCGCTCCAGCCTGATGTTTGCCGTGTTAAAGCATCTGGGATTTAAGGATGTGCGCGGCTACCCCGGCGCGTGGTCGGACTGGGGCAATCGGGATGATGTGCCAATTCATCGACCACAGGCAGCCCGTTCAACGGCCAGGTGAAGACGCGCAATCGCCCGCATTCCCCCTAGCCCTTAGCAGGCTGTTGAAAAATGGTTTCAACAGCCTGTTAAGCCGACTTACAAATCAATTTTTAAGGCATCGCCCAGCGCGCGCGGCAGCACGGCCGGTTCTTGGCAGATCAAGGCAGCCAGATGTTCGGCGCACAGCGGCGCGGTGCTGAGTCCGCGCGAACCGTGCCCCACGCTGAGCCACAATGCCCCTGAACCTTCGGGTGTGTACGCGCCCACCCTGGGCAGCCGGTGGCGTGTGGTGGCGCGAAGGCTGACGCGGGCGGTATCGGCTTCTGCCGCCGCATCCCCGAAAGTTTTGAGCACATCGGGGCTGATGTCGCCCACGCGTCGGCGGTTTTCTTCGGTTTCTGCGACACGCACGCGGGTATCGGTCTCCCGGGGCTTGAAGCTCGCGCCATACACCCGCCGCCCATCCGGCAGGTCGATCAAATAGCCCTCGCGCATCAGCGGCAGTGGCTGACGGGCGCGCACGGCGGCATGCACATTGACCTGCCCGCGACAGGGGAAGATCACCGTCGCCAGCTCGGGCAATAGCAGTTCCCCTTCGGCACCAGCCGCGATAATCAGGGTAGACGAGGCAAAGCAGGACGCACCGTGTTCATCCCTGCCCCGCCACTGCTGCTGTTCGGCTTGCCAGTGCAGGCTGGCGATGTGGGTGTTTGGCCGCAGCGTGATGCCCGGTTCCGCCGCCAAAGCCGCCAGCCAACTGAGTGGCGCCACCCAGCCCGCGCCGGGATACCACCAACCCGGCAAGGGGTGCGACAGGCCGGTTTTTGCGCTGAGTTCTGCCGCGCTGAGCGCGATGGCCAGCGAGGCATCGGGCGGATTTTGCGCCAGCAATCGCTGCTGCCGCGCCGCGTAGGCTTCATCCCGCACCACCTGATATGCGCCGGAAAACTCTGCCTGCACCGGACGCGACTGGGTGTGCGACAGGGGGTGTGATTGGGCGCGCAACTGAAGGATTTGCGCTCGGGAAAACCCCAGCCCCATCTGCACCAGTTGGCTGGGTAGGTTGTGATCGACCGTCAATAACGGCGTGAGCAAGCCCGCCGGATTGCCCGAAGCACCGGCGCCCGGCGCCGCGCGATCAAACACGGTGACGGCGATGCCGCGCCGCGCCAATGCATACGCCACGCTCAAACCGGCAATGCCCGCCCCCAGCACAACAGCCGATTCTGGCCGCATAAAAGATGCGTCTGGCGATTTGCCCCGCGCGTCGGCAGAACCATCCGATGGCGCAACAGCCAGCAATCGGTGCCGTTTGCCCGCAAAACCGGGCACTTTTTCTACGCAAAAACCGGCCGCACGCAGCGCATCGGCCACGGCTCGGGCGGCGGAATAAGTCGCCACGCGCGCACCGGGCGCGGCGCGCTGGAACAGGGCGGCGCAGAGGGCATTCGACCACATGACCTGATTGCGGGCGGGCGCAAAACCATCGAGATAAAAAGCATCAAAACGCGCCGCGCCCAGCGCCGCCAGCATCGGCAGCGCCTCGCCGTACAGCAGGGTCAGCACGATGCGCCCGCCCGCGAGATAGCGACGGTGAAAGCCGGGCGTGCCGTCCGGCCAGTGCGTGGACAGCTCCTCCGCCACGCCACAAAACGCCGGCCAGAGCTTGCGCAAGCGATCAAAATCTTGCCGCCGCCACGGATGTTTTTCGATGGAGTAAAACCACAGCCGCGAGCGGCCAGACGGTGCCGCATCCAACAACGCCTGCGCCGTAACCAAAAACCCCAACCCCGTGCCGAAGCCCAGCTCCAGCACCGCCGTATCCCGATCTTCGGCAAAGCGGGCGGGCAGCGCGCAGGCTTCGACAAACACGGCGCGTTTTTCCGCCACGCCGCCGGCCTGAGAAAAATAGACATCGCCGTACTGGGGCGAAAACGGCGTGCCGTCTTCCCGCCAAACAATGTCGGCGGGGGCGAACGCGGGGGCGGAATTGTTATCGGGCGAGGTCATCAGGCTGAGTCATCAGGGCATCGGCTGCTAAACTGGCGCGAGTCTACCTTGTGTCAAAAGGACTCACCATGTGCGGAATTTGTGGCTGGCTGGCGCCTTCGGGTCAACGACCGGATTTGGGTGCGGTGCGGCGGATGATGGATCGGCTTGAACGGCGCGGCCCCGATCATGAAGGCAGTTTCTCCGATGGCCCGCTGGCGCTGGGGCACCGCCGGTTGTCGATTCTCGATTTGAGCTTTCACGGCAGCCAGCCGATGATCGACCGCGAATTGGGGCTGGCGCTCGCCTTCAACGGCACCATCTATAACCACCCGGAACTGCGCCAAATCCTGCGGGATCGCGGCCATCGTTTCACCTCCACCGGCGACACCGAGGTCATTCTCAAAGCCTATGCCGAATGGGGTGAGGACTGCGTGCAGCACCTCACCGGCATGTTCGCCTTCGCCCTGTGGAACCTGAAAACCGGCCAACTGATGCTGGCGCGCGACCGGCTCGGCATCAAACCGCTGTATTACACCGAAGACCCGACCCAACCCCGCGCGCCGCTGCGGTTTGCTTCCAGCCTGCCGGCCTTGCTGGCGGCGGGCGGCATCAACACGGATTTTGACCCGGTCGCGCTGCACCATCAGTTCACCCTGCACGGCGCCGTGCCCGCCCCGCACACCATCCTGTTGGGCGTGCGCAAACTCGCGCCGGGGCATATTTTGATCGTCGAACCCGACGGCACACGGCGGCAGCACCGCTACTGGCAAATTCACGCCGAAACGGAAGAGAACATCCCGCCCGAAGAATGGCAGGCGCACATTCACGACGCCTTGCGCGCGGCGGTGCGTCGCCGTTTGGCGATCAGCGATGTGCCGGTCGGGGTACTGCTTTCCGGCGGGCTGGATTCATCCCTGATCGTCGCGCTCGCGGCGGAAGGCGGCGTCAC
>DYMR01000139.1:0-3717 GCA_020721485.1 Halothiobacillus neapolitanus
ACGGGTGCGGTGTCTGGCCGTGTGCCGTGCCAGCGCCAGAAGCTTTCGGCGGCTTGTTCGACGAGCATGCCGAGGCCGTCGGCGGTGCGTGCGCTGAGTGCTTCTGCCCAGCGCATAAAGACGGTGGGTTCTTTGCCGTAGGCCATGTCGTAGGCGAGGGTTTGCGTGCCGATGGCGCTGTCGGGCAGGGGGAGCCGTTCGCCGCTTAGGCTGGCGGCGGTGGCGTTGATAATCAAATCAAAGGGTTCCGCAAAAGATTCGGCGGGAATATCCGCATAGCTACCGCCCGTCAGTTGGGTGGTTGCAGCGGCGCAGTCGGTAAAGTCTTGCGTTAAGGCGACGGCGGTTTGCGGGTTGCGGTTGGCGATGCGCAGGTGGGATGGCTGGGCGGCCAGCAGGGGTTCGAGCACGCCCCGCGCTGCGCCGCCCGCGCCGAGCAGGAGGATTTTTTTGCCGCGCAGGGGGATGTTGAGCCGATGGAGATCGGCGAGTAGGCCGGCGCCATCGGTGTTGTCGCCGGTGAGGAGGCCGTCGGGTTCTACCGGGAAGATCAGGGTGTTGACTGCGCCGGCGCGGTGGGCGCGGTCGCTGAGGCGGTGGCACAGGGCGAATGCCTGCGCTTTGAAGGGCACGGTGACATTCAGCCCCCGTCCGCCGGTTTGGCGAAATGCCGTCACGGCGCCGTTGAAGTCATCGAGCGGCGCGAGGATGGCGTCGTAGCGCAGCGCGATGCCGGTTTGTTCGGCAAAGGCGCGATGGATGGCGGGGGATCGGCTGTGCCCGATGGGGTTGCCGATGACGCCGTAGCGCGGGCTATCCATCAAATTTTGATGGTGCGCACGCCGTTGGCGGTGGCCAAAATCAGGACATCGGCCGGGCGCAGAGCGAAAAGGCCGACGGTGACGATGCCGGGAATGTGGTTGAGTTCGTCTTCGAGTTTGGCCGGTTCCATGATGTCCAGGTTGTGGATGTCGAGGATTTGATTGCCGTTGTCGGTGACGAAGCCATCGCGGTAGACCGGTTGGCCGCCGCGTTTGACGAGTTCCCGCGCGATCATGCTGCGCGCCATGGGGATGACTTCGATCGGCAGCGGGAATTTGCCGAGGCGGGGCACCAATTTGCTTTCGTCGGCGACGCAGACGAAGGTTTTGGCCATATGGGCGATGATTTTTTCGCGGGTGAGCGCGCCGCCGCCGCCTTTAATCAGTTGCAGGTGGGCGTTGGTTTCGTCGGCGCCATCGACATAGACGGGGATGTCGCCGACGCCATTCAAATCAAATACTTCGATGCCATGCGCCCGCAGCCGTTGGGTGCTGGCTTCTGAGCTGGATACGGCGCCTTCAATTTTGTTTTTGATTTTGGCGAGGCCGTCAATAAAAAAGTTGACGGTGGAGCCGGTGCCTACGCCGACGATGCTGCCGGCTTCGACATAGTCGAGCGCAGCGAGGGCGGCTTGTTGTTTGAGTGTGTCTTGCGGCGTCATGTGCAACATCCTTCTAATTCATCTGTGCGGTGCGCGGGGCGAACTTCTCATTCAATCCGCGCGGTGCGCGGATTGATAGCGGGGCGGCAAGCCGCCGCGAAAGCCCACCATTCTGGCATGATAGCGTACAGGTTGCATCCGCAGGGGCGATGCGCGCCGATGATGAGGAACGGATTTTGTCGCAGTTGTTGCAGGATTATCTCCGACGAATTTTGACGGCGCGGGTCTACGATGTGGCGATTGATTCGCCCTTGACGGAGGCTCGGCTGCTGTCTGAACGCATCGGCAACCGGGTATTGCTCAAGCGCGAGGACACGCAGCCGGTGTTTTCCTTCAAGCTGCGCGGCGCCTACAACATGATGTATGGCCTGAAGCAGGCGGGGTCGCTCGGTGCTGGGGTGATTACGGCGTCGGCGGGCAACCACGCGCAGGGCGTGGCGCTGGCGGCTGCGCGCTTGGGCGTGCCGGCAGTGATTGTGATGCCGCAAACCACGCCGGCGATTAAGGTCGAGGCGGTGCGTCGTCGGGGGGCGGAGGCGGTGTTGTACGGCGATACCTTCGATGAAGCCTTCGCGCACATGCAAGTCTTGGCGCAGCAACGGTCGTTGGTCTTTATTCCGCCCTACGATCACCCGGAGGTGATTGCGGGGCAGGGCACAATCGGGGCGGAAATTCTGCGCGCGCACCCGGATCCGATTCACGCCATTTTTGTGCCGGTCGGCGGCGGCGGGCTGATTGCGGGCATTGCCGCGTATGTGAAGTTGTTGCGGCCGGAAATTCGCATCGTGGGGGTGGAACCCGATGATGCGGCCTGCCTTGCGGCGGCGCTCTCGGCGGATGCGCGGGTGGTGCTCGATCAAGTGGGGCTGTTCGCCGATGGCGTGGCGGTGCGGCAGATTGGGGAGTATCCCTTTGCCGTGGCGCGCGAGGCGGTGGATGAGGTCATCACCGTGGATACCGATGAAATGAGTGCGGCCATCAAGGACATGTTCGATGACACGCGCAGTATCAATGAACCGGCTGGGGCGCTCGCGCTGGCGGGGCTGAAAAAGTACGCGCGCCGCAGCGGGTGTCAGGGGCAAACCCTGCTCGCCATTGCTTCCGGCGCCAATATGAATTTCGACCGGCTGCGCTTTGTGGCCGAGCGGGCGGATTTGGGCGAGGCGCGCGAGGCGCTGTTCGCCGTGACCATTCCAGAGCAACCGGGCAGCTTTTTGGCGTTTTGCGAATTGTTGGGGCGGCGGGCGATTACGGAATTTAACTACCGCTATGCCGATGCCCGCGCCGCGCATATTTTCGTCGGCGTGCGCTTGGAGCGGCCGGCCGATCGACCGGCGGTGCTGGCGCAGCTTGAAACCGCCGGCTACCCCGTGGCGGATTTGACCGACAACGAGATGGCCAAGCTGCATGTGCGGCACATGGTTGGCGGTCATGCGCCGGGGGTGCACGATGAACGGTTGTATCGCTTTGAATTCCCCGAGCGGCCGGGCGCGCTGCTTAAATTTTTAACCCACTTGGGCGCGCGGTGGAACATCAGCCTGTTCCATTATCGTAACCACGGCGCGGACTATGGCCGCGTGCTTGTGGGCGCGCAGGTGCCGGCCGAGCAGCGCACAGAATTTGATGCGTATCTGGGGCAATTGGGCTACCCGTTTTGGCCGGAAAGTGATAACCCGGTGGCGTCGCTGTTCCTTTCCTAAGCCCGAGCGAGTTGTGCACAATTTCTGTGGATAACTCTGTGCAAACACTTGGGGAATTGCGGGTGCTGCGTTGACATTCAGACACTTGAGCGGGTTGGTGAAAAAAACACCAGTCGTGATATTTTTAAGTTGAAAAATCGTATAACTTATTGATTGTAATTTGTTATATGGAGGAATTTACTTTAATTGAATGTGCGTGCTTGCGTCGAATTTTTCGCCGTGTTAGGCAATATGTCTTGCCGGTGACATCGGAATACCTCTGTGGATAACTTGGTGAATGTTGCTGCGTAATCCGTGTGCAAAGGAAGAAATCATGGTGTTGTCAATGCGTTGGCTGTGGTTGGTCGGTCTGCTGCTGTTGGGCTATCTCCTGTATTTGCTGGCGCCGATTTTGACGCCGTTTTTTGCGGGCATCGTGCTCGCGTATCTGTTCGATCCGCTGGTCACTCGGCTGACTCGCTGGCGCATTGGGCGCACGGTGGGCACCACCTTGGTGTTTTTTGTCATCTCGTTGTTATTGGTGCTGGGTGTTTT
>DYMR01000139.1:3817-5180 GCA_020721485.1 Halothiobacillus neapolitanus
GGATTTTATTTCCTACGCGATTGGCCGCTGATGTTGGCGCGGGTGCGGGCGTTGCTGCCGCGCGCGCAAGAGTCGCACTGGGTTGCCTTGGCGGGGGAATCCAATCAGGTTTTGGGCGGATTTTTGCGCGGACAACTGGCGGTCATGCTCGCCAATGGCGTGACTTATTCGCTGGGTCTGACTTTCGCGGGGCTGGAAACCGGCATCGTGATCGGCATGACGGCCGGGATGCTCAGTTTCGTGCCGTATCTGGGCAATATCATCGGCATCGCCATGGCGCTGGTCGCGATGTACATTCAAACCGGCGAATGGACGCCGTTGCTCTGGGTGCTGGTGGTGTTCGGCGTGGGGCAAACGCTGGAAAGCGTGGTGTGGCAGCCGAGGTTTGTAGGCGAGCGTATTGGCCTGCATCCCGTGGCGGTGATTTTTGCCGTGATGGCGGGTGGGGCGTTGTTCGGCTTTTTCGGCGTGCTGCTCGCGTTGCCGGTGTCCGCCATTTTGGTGGTGCTGGGGCGGCACGCGCTGGCTTGGTATCAGGGCAGCGCGTGGTATCGCACGGTCGAGCCTGTGCCGACACCGGAGATGCCGCCGCCGGAGATGTCGCCGCCGGAGATTTCGTCACCGGATTCGCCCCCCCCGTCCGCATAATGGCAACGCAACTTCCCTTGGGGCTGGATGCCCAGCCGCCGCCGTCGCTCGATGGCTTCATCGGGGCGGAAAATCTCCTGCTTCGCGCCTTGATCGCCCAGCAAATGACCGGGCAAGGCGAGGCGCAACTGTTGGTTCACGGCGCGGACGCGCTCGGCAAAACCCATTTGGCGGAAGCGGCCTGCTTTTACGCGGCAACCCAGGGGCGACGAGCGGGCTTTGTGTCGCTGCGGCACAGCGCGCCGCCGGATTTGGCGTTCGATGCCTTGGACGCGCTGGTGCTGGACGACATTCACCGCCTTGCCGGGCAGCCGGAAGGTGAGTTTTGGTTATTCGATGTCATCAACCAAGTGCGCGAGCGCGGTCTTGGTTTGCTGATGACCAGCGCCCTCGTGCCTGCCGAAATCGAGTTCAACTTACCCGACTTGGCCTCGCGCTTGGTGTGGGGTCCGGTGCTGCGCATTGCCGCGCCGAATGAGGCGGAAAAACTGGAACTTTTGCGACGAAAAGCCGCTGAGCGGGGGTTATCGCTGCCGTTTGATGCCGCACTGTATTTGCTCAATCACGGCGCGCGCGATGTGGGCAGTTTGATGGATGCCATCAACCGGCTGGATGTGGCCTCATTCGCGGCACAGCGCAAACTCAGTCTGCCGTTTGTGCGCGGCGTGTTGTTTCCGGCGCCGGATTAACAGGCTGTTGAAAAATGCTTTCAACA
>DYMR01000140.1:0-1513 GCA_020721485.1 Halothiobacillus neapolitanus
ACCCCGTCGCGCGGGCGATGCCCTGCCGCAATCGGCCGTGGCGCAAGCGCTGGCGTTGGCGGATCGGCTCGATACCTTGATCGGGATTTTCGCCATCGGCCAAGCCCCCACCGGCGCGAAAGATCCTTTCGCCCTGCGCCGCGCCGCGCTCGGCGTGGTGCGCATCCTGATCGAGCACAAGCTGCCGCTGGACTTGCGCCGCCTGCTCGAAGACGCCGCCCAAGGACTGCAATCGGCAATCGCCGATGCCGCCAGCCATGTGCCGGCGGTGTTCGAATTTGTGATGGAGCGCTACTACCGCTACGCGCTGGAGCGCGGCGACCGCGCCGATGTATTCGATGCCGTGGCAGCTACCGGCTGCACGGTGCCCGTCACACTCGACCGCCGCCTTGCCGCCGTGACCCACTTTTTGGCGTTGCCGGACGCCGAAGCCCTGACCGCAGGCAACAAGCGCATTCATAACATCTTGAAAAAGCTCGATGCGCCGGTGACGGCCACCGTGACCGCCCAGGCCTTGGTCGAGCCCGCCGAGCGGGCGCTGTTCGATGCCGTGACCGCCACCGCCCCGATCGTGCAGACGGCGCTGGCGGCGGAAGACGAACAGCGCGCCCTGACCGCTTTGGCGGCCTTGCGGGCGCCGATCGACCAGTTTTTCGAGCAGGTGATGGTGATGGCAGACGACGAGGCGATCCGCACCCACCGCTTGGCGCTCCTCGCCCACACCGCGCGCCTGTTCAGCGGCGTGGCCGATCTCACCGTGCTGAATAACGGTTAACCCGATGCGGCTGCTCGATTTTTTGCGCTCCACGCTGTTTTTGGGCATCAGCTATGTATCGGTCGTGCTGTACCTGCCGATCCTGCTGCTGGGCTGGTTGCTGCCGCGCCGCCGCCGGTACTATGTGCTGTTCAGCTACGGGTTTATGGTGCTCTGGCTGTCGCGGCTGATTATTGGGCTGCGTTGGGAAATCGAAGGGCGCGAGCATCTGCGCGGGCAGCCGGGGCGGTTGATTGCCGCCAAGCACCAATCGACTTGGGACACGATGATTCTGCCGCTGTTGCTGAATCAACCCGCCTTCGTGCTGAAAAAAGAACTGCTGTGGATTCCGGTGTTTGGCACCGGCTTGGCCGGCATGGGGCCGATTGCGATTGACCGCAAAGCGGGGCGGCAGGCGCTCAAACAGATCATCGCCCAAGGCAAGGCCGCGCTGACGGAAGGCCGCGATGTGGTGATTTTCCCCGAAGGCACCCGCCATCGGCCAGATGTGGTGTCCGAATACAAAGCCGGTGCGGCGATGCTGGCGCGAGAGACCGAAGCGCCGGTCATTCCCGTCGCGCTGAACAGCGGCTGTTACTGGCGCAAAAAGCAGTTTTTGAAAAGCCCCGGCATCATTCGCGTGGTGATTGGCGCGCCGATTGCCACCCAAGGCAAACGGGCGGATCAAATCACGCGCGAAGTGCAGGACTGGATCGAAACCGAACAGCAGCGGCTATACCAAACCTACGGCTGCCCCGG
>DYMR01000140.1:1613-5166 GCA_020721485.1 Halothiobacillus neapolitanus
GCACCCAGTCCGGTACCGGGCTGGGGTGTTTGGATGCCTCAAACCCGCGATCCACAAAGGCATGCAGGGTATCGTCGTGCGCGTGAATCAGCGCGATCAAATCCGGCTCGCGGGCGGTGAGCACCGCTTCCACGCCACGGGGCACGCGGCGGTATTCCATGCGGATGTGCTCGCGAAATTCAAATAACGCGCTGAACAGCGGATCCCAGGAGCGAATCGCCCGTCCACCGGCGAAGCGTTGTTCCATGCCTTCCACATGCTGCCACAGCACTTCGGCCAGCACCGGGTCATCGCTTAAGGTTTGCACGCGAATGCCATCGGGCAGGCGCTCCGTGTGTCGCCGCAGCGACTGGTGTTGTTCTAATAGTTGAGAAAATAGCGCCTGATCGCGCCGGTGGGCGTCATCGGTTCCCCGCCCATGCCGGTATTGGTGGCCTGCGGCTTCGTCGCCCATCATGAACCTCCGTCTCAGTATGTTTACAAGAAAATAGGGCGGAAGTATCCCCCCGCCCGCTGTCTGATGCAATCGACGCGTGTTCAGATCAAAACGCGAGCTGAATCCCCGCATTCAACGACCGCCCCGGCTTGGGTGCCAGTAGCCGCATGGTGTCGATGCTGGTGGCCGCGTACACGGTGCGGTTGGTCAGGTTATCCAGCGAGACATACCACAGCGCCCCAACGCGGCCATTGCCCAGCGGCGGCGCGAACGAGCCACTGGCGCGCAGGTTGACGAGCGCATAACCGGGGGTGACGCCCGCCGTATCTGTGGCCGGTACCCGCGTTTGCCGGGCGACCAGGGGCGTGTTCAGCTCGACGGCGATCGCGCCGCTGCGCCAAATCAACGCCGGGGTGAGGGCGTAGGGCGCGATGCGCGGCAGCGGCTCGCCCGCGCTCAGGTTGTCGGCGCGCAAGGCATTGGCCGTCAGGCGACCCGAGAGCGTTTGGCCGCCCCACTGCGCCAGCGGATGCTGCGTGCTCAGTTCCGCCCCCACCAAACGCGCCCGAACGCCTTGATAATCGAACTCCGGCAAGGCGTCAGCGGTAGTGCAATCCACCACCGCGCCATCGCCATCGCGGCATTGATTCGTGCCCATCAAGCCGATGAAGTTTTGATATTGGCTGACATACCCCGTGGCAGAAAACTTCGATTCAGCCACCTGCCAGCGAACGCCTGCTTCCAGCGTTTGGCTGCGTTCGCGCGATAAATTGGGGTTGCCCAATTCATACGCCGCAGTCGCGTCGTGCGGCCCGTTGGCATACAGCTCATCGAAGGCGGGTGCGCGCTCGTTGTGCGACAGCGTGGTAATTGCCTGCCAGTTCGGCGCGAATTCATACGCCAAACTCAACGAGGCGCTGATCGGCGTGGAGCGTTGGGTTTGCGCCGTGCCAAAGCGGGTCACACCCGACACTCCTTCGCCATCCGAGGCCACCGAGACGCGCTCTACCCGCGTGCCGACGCTGTAATGCCAGCGGCCAGATTCCCCTTTGCCGACCGCAAAGCCCGCCCACTGGCGCGTGTGCGTTACCGGTAAAAACGACTCATCCCCCAGCGCGGAAAATTGGAAGCCGGTGTATTGCAGGCCGTAATCCCAATTCATCCCCAGCGCATCGCTGTTCAAATCCAGTCGCACACTGCTGCCGCGATTCAAGAAAGTGGTCGCCGGCACGCCGTTATCCAATTCTTGATGCTGATAATTCGTGTGGTTGATCGATACACGAATCGAATTCAGCCAATCCGCCACCTGCCGTCGTTCGGCCTTCAGCGCATAGTTGGTTGAACGCATATCAATCGTGGTGGCGGGATCGACAATCACCCCGTACCGATCTCGCGTTTGCCCGACGGAAAAGCCCACCGCGCCGCGCTCGCCCGTCAGGCTGAACCCCAAAGTGCCGCCGCGTTGCGCGCTGCCGGAATTATCAATCCGCCCATTCACGAGCGACGGCCCTGCGTACCCGCCCGGCGCGGCGTAATTGCCCGCGTGCGAAGCAAAACCATCCACATGCAGCGCGTACAAGCCGTTGCCCGCATCCACCGAAGTGGCCGTGGCCAGCCGACGGCTGGCGCTCGCGCCCTGAAGCTGTACCCGGCCAGAAATGCCCGTCACCGGCCGCAACGCAATCGCATCATCTTCCGCCGCAATCACCCCGCCCGCCGCGCCGCCGCTGTAGCGCAAAGCCGCCGGACCGCGCAGCACCTCAATCTTATTCAGGCTGAGCGGATTCACCGGCGCATTGTGATCGTAGCTGACCGCCGAGGCATCGAACGACGGCATTCCGTTCAGCTCAATCGCCACGCGATGACCATCCAAACCGCGCACGATGGGTCGGTTACTGTTCGGGCCGTACCAAGTCGAATCCAAGCCCGGCAAGCCGGACAGCGCCGCCCCCAGCGTGCCGCCATCTTGATGCGCGAACAGGGCGGTGCCCTCGCGGATGACCGATGGCGCGCCCGGCATCCCGACCACAGCGGGCGGGGCTTGCACCGCAATTTCCCCGAGGCTCACCGCATCATCTGCCTGCGCGATGCCGCCAAACCCCAGCACCCCGGCGATAAACCCAGATACCACTCCGGCAATCACTCCGGTGCTGCCGCAGGCTATGCCCATCGTCCGGCCAGTCGTCATCCCGTTGGCTCTGCGCGCCCCGCGCCACCGCTTGTGCTGAGTCATCTTGTGTTCCTTATCGAGTCAAACAGAGTGAAATTTCACACATGTTATACTGTAACTATTTTGATCGGCAACAAGTCATTTACGATGTCATGACAGACAGCCGCGCCAACCGCAGGCAAAATTCCAGCCCGTGATCGGTTTGATGGCCGCGCTTGTACTTTGTCGGCAGGTTTGTCAGACTGAGAAAGTTTGTTTATGAAGCAATTAAAGAGGGATCAAATGTCTGTGCGCCTTACCCGTCGTTTTTCTCCGGTCGCCCTGATGGTGGCTGCCGCCTTGAGCATGGGCTCGGCTTCCGTCATGGCGGATGACGCGGCGCCTGCTGCACCCGCTACGGCACCGGCTGCTCCGGCAGCTCCGGCAGCTCCGGCAGCGCCTGCCATGCCGCAACTCACGCCTGAGCAGATGAAACTGATGCAGGATTTCCAAAAAACCCGCCAAGAACTCGACGGCATCGAGCAAAAGCTGCAAGCCTTGGAAGCCAAAGCCTTCGACAAAAATCCGAAGCTCGGCAAAGAGCGCGACGGCCTGCGGGATGCGATCAAATCGCACATGTCGGATAAAAACTACGATGCCCAAGCCGAGTACGACAAGCTGAAAGCACTGGTTACCAAAATCCAAGCCATGCCGGATACCGATCCGCAAAAAATGAAGGACATCCAAGCCTTCCGCGCGGGTCAGCAAGAGTTCGAAACCCGCCAACAAAAAGCGTTTGAAGACCCGAAAATTCAAAAGCAATCTGAAAAATTGCGCAACGATGTGCGCGCCGACATGACCAAAATGGATCCTTCGGCCAAAGGCTTGTTCTCTGATCTGGATGCCAAAGAGAAACACCTGCACGACCTGCAAACGCAAGCCATGCAAATGCAAGGCTCCATGCAAGT
>DYMR01000141.1 GCA_020721485.1 Halothiobacillus neapolitanus
TTGGCTGCGACAAACGCGCAGTTTTCTCAGTGCAGAAACCCGCGCATGGCCGATGTCGGCGGAACGCTCCGTGGACATCGACAGCTTGCTGGATTTTAAGTTGGCGGAAACCCTGATCGCCGCGCGGGGGGTGGGAATGCCCGCTTAACAGGCTGTTGAAAAATGGTTTCAACATCCTGTTAACTCAGCGCACCAGCAGCCCAGTTCAACAACTCGCTGGCGGGGATCGCGCGGTTCTCGCTTTCCCAGCGCAGGCGGGTTTCGTATTCCCCGGCGGCGAGGCCGCGTTCGCTGACGACGATCCGCAGCGGAATGCCGATCAATTCCATGTCTGCAAATGCCACGCCGGGGCGCAAGCCTCGGTCGTCGAGCAGGACGCTGTGCCCTTGCGCGCTCAATTGGGCGTCTAGTTGTTCGGCGGCGGCCTGCACCGCCGGATCGCGGTGGCCGTTGATCGGGATAATCGCAATGCTGAACGGTGCCAGCGGTACCGGCCAGACGATGCCGTTGGCGTCGTGGTTTTGTTCGATGGCAGCAGCCACGATGCGCGATACGCCAATGCCGTAGCAGCCCATGATGGCGGTGGCGGGTTTGCCGGCTTCGTCCAAAAATTCGCAGTTCATTTTGGCGCTGTAGGTGGTGCCGAGTTGGAACACATGCCCGACTTCAATGCCGCGCGCCATCGCCAGCGTGCCCATGCCGTGCGGGGCGGGGTCGCCCGCGACGACATTGCGTAGATCTGCGGTTGCGGGTTCGGGGAGGTCGCGCGCCCAGTTCACGCCGGTTAAATGCCAGCCGTCTTCATTCGCGCCGCAGACGAAATCCGCGCAGGCCGCTGCCGCGTAATCGACCAGCACGGGCAATGCCAGCCCGACGGGGCCAATCGAGCCGATGGATACGCCGGTGAGGCTGCGCACTTCTTCGGGCGGGACGAGGGCAAACTCTTCGGCGATGAGCGGGTGCTTGGCAGCTTTGATGTCGTTCAATTCGTGATCGCCGCGCAGCACGACGGCCACGGCGGGCACATCTCGACCGCGCACGATGAGGGTTTTAAGTATCTGTTGCGGCGCGGTGTTCAAGGCGGCGGCCACTTCGTCGATGGTCTTCGCGGTGGGGGTGGCGACCCGCGCCAGCGGCTGTGTGGCAGCGCCTCGGGGCTGCGGGAAGGTCGGCGCCATTTCGACATTGGCCGCGTAGTCGCCGTCGGTGGCGTAGGCGAGCGCATCTTCACCGGAATCGGCCAGCACATGAAATTCGTGCGAGCCATTGCCGCCGATGGCGCCGGTATCGGCCTCGACCGCGCGGAATTTCAGCCCCAAGCGTGTGAAAATCTGGCTGTAGGCGTCGTACATCGCCCGGTAGGTGGTGTGCAGCGAGCCAGCATCCGCATGGAATGAGTAGGCATCTTTCATGATGAATTCGCGCGCGCGCATCACGCCAAACCGGGGGCGAATTTCATCGCGGAATTTGGTTTGAATTTGGTAATAGCACAGCGGCAATTGGCGGTAACTTTTGAGCTCGCGCCGGGTGTAGTCGGTGATGACTTCTTCATGGGTCGGGCCGACGCAGAAATCGCGCGCGTGCCGATCTTTCACCCGCAGCAGCTCAGGGCCGTATTTCTGCCAACGACCGGATTCTTGCCACAGTTCGGCGGGTTGGATGGCGGGCATCAGCAATTCCAACGCGCCAATGCGTTCCATTTCCTCGCGCACCACGGCTTCTACCTTGCGCAGCACCCGCAGACCCAGTGGCGTCCAGGTGTACAGCCCAGAAGCCAAGCGGCGAATCAGCCCCGCGCGCAGCATCAGTTGGTGGCTGATGACTTCGGCCTCGGTCGGGGTTTCTTTTAAGGTGCTGAGCGGAAATTGCGAAGTGCGCATGAACGAAAGTCTCTAAACCGGAGGTGTCGGAATCAAAAAAGCCCGGTGAACGCACCGGGCTGGCCGCAAGGCGGTGAGCCTGCGCGGTATTGTGGCATGCAAACCCGACCAGCGGGCGGCGGATTACTGAACGCAGGCTTTGTTGGCGACTTCTTCGGCCTGTTTGATGCGGCCGGCGATTTCATCGGCGGAGAGCGGACGATACTTGCCGTCTTTTTCTTGCACCATCGGCTGATTTTTCGGGTCGCGCAGCATATTTATTTGCTCTTTGGCCTGTTCGCAAGCCTTTTTCGCCTGATCCTTATTCACCACCGTGATGGGCTGATCGGGCTTGAGGGTGTCCTTTTTCGACGCGGGCGCCGTCGGTTCTGCCGGGGCTGCGGCGCTGGAACCGCCCGGCGTTGCGTAGTCCGGGTCAATTTGCGTGGCTTCGCCCTGGCTGGGCGGCAATTGGCTGAAGTGGGTTTCGCCGTTTTTATCCACCCATTTGTAGATGGCGGTTTCCGCTTGGGCGGCGGCGCTGCCGAGCAGGAGCAGCAAACTTAAGGCGGGAACGAGAACGGTCCGTGTCGGGCGCATCATGATTCATCCTGTATGTGTTGAGTGCCGAGAGCAACTAGGATAACGCTTCGCGCCGATTGTTCAAGCACTTGGCGTTTCACGGAGCGATTCGAGCGCTCCGCATATTGTTGTGGATTTGTCGCAAATGATAAATGCTCTTGATACACTATCTGGATTGACAACAGAATCAGGTGTTTCTACATGGCCGATCGTCGTCTCAAGGTCTTCAACACGGTGGCGCGCTTATTGAGCTTCACCAAAGCGGCGGAGGCGCTGCACATGACGCAGCCCGCCGTCACTTTTCAGGTGCGTCAGCTCGAAGAGCATTTTGATACCCGTTTGTTTGATCGCACCCACAACCGCGTCACCCTGACCGATGTGGGGCATGTGGTGTACGAAATTTCGGAGCGGATGTTCGAGCTGTACGACGAAATGGATCGCCGGGTCAAAGAAATGACCGGTGAAGTCGGCGGCTCGCTCAACATCGGCGCCAGCATGACCATCGCAGAAAACATGCTGCCGGCGATGCTGGGTAAATTCCGCGCCAAGCACCGGGATTTGGCGGTGCGCCTGAAAGTGGGCAACACCGAGGCGGTGGTGTCGATGGTCGAACACAATGTGGTCGATCTGGCGATTGTCGAAGGCACGGTCAGCAACAAAAACTTGTTGGTCGAAACTTGCCGCCGCGATGAACTGGTTGTCATCATGCCGCCGGATCACGAGTTGTCGGCAGCCGATGCGCTCAGCATCGAGCAGTTGATGCCCTACGATTTCATCTGCCGCGAAGAAGGCTCGGGCACCCGCGAAATGGTGCTCACCTACTTGGCCGATCACGGCTTTTCTGAAGGTTGGGATGTCTGCATGGAGCTCGGCAGCCCTGAGGCGATCAAGGGCGCGGTGCAGGCAGGCATGGGCTTGTCGATCATGTCTTCCTCCGGCATCACCAAAGAACTTAAATTGGGCTTGCTCAAAGCAGTGCCGTTAAAGCCGCGCCTGTACCGTGACTTCTCTTTCGTGCGTCAGCGGCATAAATTCCGCTTGCCGGCGATGGAGGATTTGCTGGAGTTCTCGCGCGATTACTGCCAAAAATCTACCCCGCTGTTGGATTTAGAGGCCGTGCAAAAGTCTTGAGTCTGCGGCGCGCCGTGCGCCGGTCGCTTAGCAGCCTGTTCGGTTTGCGATAACGATGGCTGCACATTCTCCCGCCCAATAAAAAACCTCGGAAATTCCGAGGTTTTTTATTGGGTGTTCACGATCCAACCCGATCAACCGCGCCGGCTGAGCCGACGCGGTGCGGATTAGAAGCTGCCTTCGGCGGCGGCTTTCATCATTTTGTGGATCGAGTCACGAACATGCTGTGCGTTGGTTTTGAACGGCTCCGGCATGTTTTTGCCGCCATGGACGAACATGTCCATGTTCAGGCCATACAGCCAGTAACGGCCTTCTTTGTCTTCGACCACCGCGATACGGCAGGGCAGGTAGGCTGAGAAGTACGGGCTGAAATCAACGGCTTGACGCGCGATTTGCGGGCTGCAGTACTGGTAAATGGTGAGATACAGTTGTTTCTTACCGGTTTCCATCTCAAGTTGCTTCGACAGCGGCATGACGCCGACATCTTTCAGGCCGGTGCCAACCAGTGCTGAATCCAAGCTGGTTTTGATGTCATCGGGGCTGATGCCCTTATCGACTTCCATGCGCCATACGGTCGCAGCACCCAAATCCCCGCCGCTGGCGACGAAGTTGTCATACAGCTGGCTGTACACATCCATGGCTTGCGGGTCGAGTTTGTCTTTGATCGACAGGAAGCCGCAGCCAGACAGTGAGAGGATCGCAGCACCGAGTACCGATGCTTTCAGAAGATTGCGCATGAGTTTTACCCCGAATTTGTTGATTTTCTTGTCAGAACAGCACGCGGCATTGTCTTTGCATCAGTACCCGCTGACAAACTGATTTAGTTCATCGAGAATCAGCAGAGTTTATATCGCCAAATGCTAATAAACCCAGCCGGCTGCTCGGGCAATGCCACCTGCGTGCGCGGAGTGTACCTGTCTTGCGGGAAATCCACTATGATCGGAGGCGAGGTTCGGGGCATTGCCCGATCCGGTTCACCATGACGGGATTTCATGCACAGCCATCTTGTTGCCAATTTATTTGGGGTTTGCCCTTCCAGCACGCTGGCCGATGTGCTCGCGTTGATCGCGGCGCAGCAGTGCCGAGCCCTAGACAGCCACTTCCTTTCGTTTGATGCGGCCAGTGCCTATACCGTGCGCATCGGCGGGAATTGGGATCGATTGGTGCGGGTGGAAACGGCATTGAAGGATTTTGCCCAGCGCATGAATCTGGAGTTGTTCTTGCAGCAGGAATCGGGCGGCGCCGAGCGCGGTGCGGTGTTGCCGTATGTGCTGGATGCCATTGGTCTGGAGTCGGCCGATATGGCCGCTGCGATGGCGCGGTTTTGCGCCCGCGAAGGCGTGGGGGTGCGCGAGCTTTCTACCCGATCCTATCGCCCCAAGCACAGCAGTGAACAACTGATTCAGTTGCGCGCCTTGATCGATATTCCCGTGCAGGCGCATTTGGGTCAGTTCAAGAGCGATTTTTATGATTTGTGTGATGCGTTGAATTTGGATGCGGCTATTGAGCCGGAGCGGGGCATGGCATGAG